>DATBTF010000100.1:0-3901 GCA_036559405.1 Bdellovibrionota bacterium | reverse complement strand
TCCCGGAAGCCGGTGGTGATGTAGGGGTGGGTTTTGGCGTCGACATCGGGGTTCATGCGGAAGGCCACCTTCGGCTTTTTGCCGAGTGCTTTGGCGATCTCCACGATCCGCTGCAGTTCCTGCGGGCTCTCCACATTGATTTGCTTGATGCCGCGCCCGATGGCCAGGTTGAGCTCGGTCTTGGTCTTTCCGACTCCCGAAAAAATCACGTCGGACGGTTGGAAGCCAGCGTCGAAGGCGCGTTGGATTTCTCCTCCGCTCACTGTGTCCACTCCCGTGCCCTCTTTCTGGAAGGTCTTGAGCACCGGAACCGTGCTGTTGGCCTTCATGGCGTAATGCACTTCAATGCCGGGGTAAGCAGCGCGGAGGGCACGCACCCGGGTGCGCATTCCATCGAGGTCGTAAACATAGAAAGGCTCGTTGCGTCCCTTCGTCAGCGAGTCGAGCGAAAGCAGGTCGGTCTCGCCAAAGTGCAGAATTCCATTTCGATAGACGAGACCCATCAGGACTTATCTTGTTTGTTCTTCAGCAGTTCACCGAGATTGGCGAAAGGGTTGAAAGCCATCGGTTTGGCTTTCGTGGCCATTCTTTGGCCGCCGCGTACGCGTCCGTCATCTTCGTCCATCTTGACGATGGCGCCTGTCTTGGAATCCCGCATTGGTTTTTTGGGCTTACGGGGCGGACGGTCCTCCCGTTTCTTGCGGTCGCCCCCTTCACGGCCCTCGCCGTCGCGTCCCCGGAATCGATCCCGGCGCGGACCACGCTCGCGCGCTTCTCTCGGAGGAGCGCCCTCGGCAGAAGGTGCAGCAGTTCCATCGGCCGCGACTCTCGGCGTCTGTTCGCCTCTCGGCACCCGGGGACGCCGGGCCGGCCTTTGGCCTGTGCGTGGGCGCCGCTCGCCCCTTCCCGCGCCCTTGGCGCCGGGAGCTCGCATGGTGAGGGAAATCTGCTTTTTCTCTTCATTCACTCCAGCCACCCACACGGTGATTGGGTCGCCGGGGAAAAGAGTATCGAAGGGATTCTTCGCCAACACATCCGTAAGCTCGGAAATGTGCACGAGTCCGTCCTGCTCGATCCCGATGTCCACGAAGGCGCCGAAGCTGGTCACATTGGTGACGACACCCGGGTATGGCTGGTCTTTCTTGAGGTCCGCGAAGCCTTTGAGGTCGCTTTGGTACTCGAAAATCGAGAAAGACCCGCGGGGATCTTCGCCGGCATGGGCCAGTTCGAAAGCGATATGCTTGGCATTCGTTTTGCCAGTGGCGGCTACCAGAGACTCATTCGTTTCCGCGGCAGCATACTGCTCGGGACTCAGCGAAAAGGCATCCGAGGCGCCAACGGAGGCCGTATAGTCACGTACGGCCTGGTAGTGCTTGGGATGAATGAAGGTGGTGTCCAGGCGCTCCGCGCTTTCCTGCACGCGCAGGAAACCCGCGCAGTGCTCGAAGTGCGAAGCCAGGCCGCTGACCTGCTTGAGATCGTCGCGGCACTTGAGTTTTCCCTGCTGGTCCCGGTGCTGCACCAACGCGCGGGCAGCCTCTTGGCTCACCCCGGATACCTTTTGGAGCACGTGCACAGGCGCATAGTTGGGATCCACGCCGGCGAAATTGACCGATGCCTCGATTCCGCGTTGCAGTGCTTTCCGGAGTTCACCTTGGTTCACCTCGTGCTGGAATTCGCCCAAGCTCAGGAACTTCGGGTCAAGGCGGAGAATCACACTGAGCGGATCCTGAAGGTAGCGGGCCACGAAGATGGCCCGCCGGGTGTTCACGTCGAGCGCGGGAAACTCTTCCTTAGCGGCGGGGCTGGAGCAGTAGATGCTGGACGTATGCTCGTGCACGCTCACGATCGGCAAAGGACGTCCGGCGCCTTCCAGGATTCTTTTGAAGCTTTCCCGCACTTCCTTGGACCGCGGCCCGTGCGCCACGGCGATCGCCTCGATCTTGAGTTTCTCCAGCGATTGCAGGAATTCCTGATGGAGGTTGGTGGCCGCTTCCTCGATTTTGAAGGTCATGTTGACCACTAGCTTGCCGTCCGCATCCACTAGTGCGAGCGAGCAGGGATGGTTACCGGATCCGGGATCGATTCCCATGATGGCTTTACGTCCCATGCCAGGGCGAAGGAGCTTTTTGCGCAGATTTTCCGTAAGAGTCTGGATGACATGGCGCTCGGACTCTTCTTTCATGTGCCGATGGGCCTCGTTCTCCATGACCGTGTATACGTTGCCCTTCAGTGCGAGGCGTGCGGCCTGCACCAGGATTTCAGCCCCGATGCTTTCTTTATTGGGGCAGGCGAACTCTTCGAACTTCTCCAGCAGCACTCCCTCGTCGGGACGGTCGAAGGAAAGAACGAGTTCGTCTTCCATCCAGCCGCGGCGCATTGCGAGGTAGCGATGGCTCGAGCTACCTTTCTTCAAGGAACCAATCGGCTCTTGATATTCGAAAAACTTGCTGTACTTGGAATTTGGTTTGGCCTTTGGTCCTTTGGCGGCGCGGATTTTGGATCGGCGTAAAACGGTGGAGCGCACGAGCGAGCGCAACTCAAAAATTTCCGCGATGCGCTCGACGATGATGTCCTGCACGCCTTTAAGCACGGCGGCGGTGTCGGGGTACTTTGTCTCCGGTTTGGCGAAGCTCGCCGCTTTTTCCTCGAGGCTAGCGCCCGCGATCTCCGTGGGCTCTTCTCCTCTTGCCTTGGACCACAGATAGTCGGCCAAAACCCCCAAGCCTGCTTCCCGGGCCTGAATTCCGAGGGTCTGACGCTTGAGTTTGAAGGGGGCGAAAAGGTCTTCCAGGCGGTCGAGGTCAGAGGAGCGTTCAATCTGAAGGCGAAGCTCGTCGGTCAGGCGGTTCTGGGCCTGGATCTCCTGAATGAGATGGGCCTGCTTTCTGGCAATTTCTTCCCACTCCACACGCAAATCGAGCAGCCGGTAGAGGTCGTCGCTTTTCAAGCCTTCCGTTTCATCGGATCCGAAAAAAGCCAGGTAGGGAACGGGCACTCCGTTTTCCAACGCCTTGAGAGCGGCAAGCATTCCGCGCAAGCTGCGGCCAGGGAATTGGCGGCGCAGCCAGTGCTCCATGGGAGTCTTTGCCTTGATATCGTCCGGGCTTTCGGCAGGCGGGGCGCCTTCGTGGGCAGGAGGAAGAGTGTCGGTAGTGGTTTCGACTGTGGTTTCGGTGGTTGGTTGCATTTTTTTGGGTCCTATTCTCTTTTCGAGGTGACCAAGTTTCCTGAGGGCGATTCCATTAGTTCATCGTATTCTCCAGGCAAATTGTTCAAGATTTTTCTACTACAGCGGCAGTACCAAAGGCAACCAAACGCAGTTGCTCAAGCTGAGGATCTGAGCTGCTCGACTCCGGGAAAGCTTCGATCTTGAGTCCCAGTACGCTATTGCCGCCCCTGGTGAGCGCGCCTTTTCGCAGATCGAGGAAAAGATCCCGCAGTACGGCCTGCAGGTGAGAGGCGGGCAAAGAGGTAGAGGGGCGGTTAGGAACGAGCCGGAGCTCCTTTTCCATCTTTTCTTTGAGGTCATCCTCGCGGAATAGGCGGCGGGCGATAGAGCGGTGAGCCAATACAATGCCAAGGGTCTCTACGACCGCATTGCCGGGGAGGTGGTCGGGAGTGCAGAGCAGCACTTCCTTCTCTCCTTTGGGAAGGGAAACCGAGGGCGCCGTCTCGAGGGCTGTAGGAATGGGTTCCGCTACGGCCGAAAGGTCGCCGAGAGCAAGGTCTTCCTCGCTAGGCAAGGGCAGGGGGCGCAGCACGTTAAGCTGCACCGAAACCCCCAGTGCGCGGGCGCTTTGCAGCAAAAGGATGGCCTGGTACTCCGTGAGCTGGGTGATCATGGGCGATGCCGCAGTCCAGGACTGCTCGGGTACCTGTATTCCCTGGGCATCCAGGG
>DATBTF010000099.1:0-4059 GCA_036559405.1 Bdellovibrionota bacterium | reverse complement strand
TTCCTTTTTTTCTCCTGCATACAGCTTTCCGAATTTACCGACACACTCGAGGTACACCATGAAAATCCAGCGACGCATGAGCGCGAAGATCCAGATGAAATGCAATAAATGCCGGGGGAGCTGCGGTCCGCAAGACGGGGATTGGCACGAAGGAACCGTAGGTCAGATCTTTCTATGCCGGGACTGTGAGATTTCGTTGAGGCCCGTGAAACCCGGGTCACGTACATGGAACTTCGAAATTCGCCGATCGCCTCTTTGAGGATCCGCTGACAATGCCGCTGAAGACTTTGTCTCTGCGAGGCGGTCGAGGGCGGGCCTTAGTCAGCAAGTTATTCTGCGCCAAAAAAAAAGAGCCCGACACTTAGTCGGGCTCTTCGTTCATTCGCGTGGGACTGGCTTACCAGCGCCCGCCGCCGCGATCTTCACGAGGGACCATGGGCTTGGCTTCGTTTACCGTCATGGCTCGACCTTCCCAGTCGGCGCCGTTGAGCTTGCCAATAGCGGCTTGGGCCTCGCTGTCCGAAGACATCTCCACGAATCCGAAGCCCTTGCTGCGGCCCGAATCGCGGTCGGTGATGACTTTCGAAGAAGTAACCGTTCCACACGCGGTGAATGCGTCAGAAAGGCTGTTGTCTGTCACGGAAAAGGGCAAATTGCCCACGTATAGTTTTCTACCCATTAAAACCTCCAAAAGGCTGGGGGCCGCTAAAGAGGATATGGACACTATGCCCGCAGACTCAAGAGAAGCAGTTGAATGCGTAATATACCACGGATTCGTAAATGTACGATCTTTGTTCCTTTGGCGGCAATATGGATTACATTCCTGGCTATGGCAGCTCGAAAACGCTAGTCTCCGGAGTTCGATTCACGCCATTTCTTCAAACGTATTTCTTTCGCCAGCTTCGCTCGTGGACGATTCACTTTTTATTCGAGGAATTTTTCATGAAGGCCCAAATCATTTCGTTTCATTGCGTCTTAAAAAACGGCTTGGGGCAGATCATCAATAGGTCGTTCACTCGCGACGTGATCACGCACGTTGCAGGAGCGTCGCCGGCAATTCCAGGTCTTCCTGACGGGTTGAAAAACGTAAAACCGGGAGAGCGCCGCAAAATCTCCGTTAAAGCGCAGGAGGCCTTCGGGATGTACGATCCCGCCCTCGCCAGGCAAGCCTCCCGAAAAAGCCTGGCGCCGGCCGGAACTTTGACGCTGGGAGATCGCGTGCAATTGGCAGACTCTTTCGGCGACTTTCGTCTTTATCGAGTTACAAAAATTATCGGTGATTTGATCTATCTGGATGCCAATCATCCTCTTGCGGGGCAAGACCTAACCTTTGATGTCCACGTCGTGGATGCACGGGATGCCTCTCCCGAGGAGTTGCTGGAGTCGAGCGTTCCCGCAATTCCAACGTTTTTGCAGTAAGGCGACACTTTTATTCATGGGACTCGCGATCGCGCTTTCAAAGCTGACCGCGAGCTAGTCTAGTTCTTCGCGGGATTCTTCCGATTCCACTTCTTATACGTCCCGTGCACCCGCTGGAAAAGCGACGTGGTGCTATCGCCCTCATCCCCCATGGCGCCCAGGAGCGACTCCGTGCCCAGGGGCTTCAGGGTCTGGTCGGCATTAGGATCGAATCCGAAATTCGCACCTGCCGCGAACTGTGGAGCAGAGGCAAGGTTTCGTTTCGCAGGAATTTCGAATGCCGTAGCCTTCGCTTGAACGCCGCTCGGATCTGCAGGACGGTTGCCCGTGAAGCTCGCCTCCATCGCTGCCTTCTGCACGAGTGAAGGATCTACAGCCGTAGGCGTGGCCGCTCCTCCACCACCCCCGAAGGAGGAAACGCCGGCCATCATTTCTTCTGGGGATGCTTTCACCCCTTTGGCGCCTGCGGCGAACTCCACTACGTTCTCCATACTTGCTCCGGAATTGGCCATGTCCAGCAGCTTGGCCGCGGAGAGCCCCGTGGTCTTCTCCATTTCCGAAAGGCTGCGCTTGGCGGAGTCGCTGAACTTGCCAGGATCGAAGGTGCCGGCCGCATTGCCGGCCACGGGGGTACCCGCGCTGGCCATACTGTTCTGGCGATTCTGCATCGAAGCGGCCTGAGCCATGATCGCCCGGCCGGCATTCACGTCCTGGTGGCCCTCGGCGATATCCTGAATAGCCGTCATCTCGGTATCTTTTACGTCGTCCGGATCCTCGCCATTGGCGCGGTCCTTGGCAGCCTGGGACATCCCGCTGATGCCCTCACCGATCTGCACTACGCCGTTCGCGAAGGTTTCCTCACCCGCTGTGGCCACACCAGTGGCGCTACTTTCCACTTCGGCGATCTGGCTTTTGGTCTCTTCCTTGTCGTCGTCTGCGTCGTCATCATTTCCGTTTTGCGCTGCTGGCGCTTCCTGGGCGCCGCTTTTCTTCTTTTTCTTCTTTTTCTTCTTCTTCTTCTTCTTTTTCTTCTTCTTGGCGTGAGCGGAATCTTCGCCAAACACTTTGGCAAACCAGCCGCTCGTCTCCATTACGGTGGATGAAACGAAGAACACCGCGACTAAGGCAATGATAATTTTAAGGAATTTAAAAGGCACCACAGGCAGGCCCTCCCCATGGCCTTATCGGACAAAAAGGAGAAAGAATTCAGTCTAGAAGAGCATGCTCCGTCTCCCCAGGGAGACAGGATGATGATATTCCCCCAAGCATGCTGAGACTCAAAATTGTCGAGCAATCGCCGGCCTGGATCGCCGTGGACAAGCCGCCAGGTTTTCACGCCCATCCACCGGAGGACAAAGGCATCCGCCTCTCCCGGCGCTGGAACGCTCTCGCCGTGCTGGAGAAACAGCTCGGGGAGACTCTTTTTCCAGCCCACCGGCTCGACCGCGCCGCTTCCGGAATCCTGCTCTACTCCCGGCGCCGGGAATGCAACCGTGCCCTGCAGGAGCAATTTTCCATCGGATCAGTAAATAAAATTTATTACCTTCTTGTGCGGGGGGAGTTCAGGGGAGAGGACCGGATCGACCGCCCGCTGCGGAACGAGGCAGGCAGCGAGCAGGCGGCGGCCACCTCCGTGAGCGCCTGCTTTTCCTTCTCTCTTCCGATCCCTCATCCCGCCGGAGGAGACCGCGTGTTCACTTTGCTAGTAGCCCAGCCACTCACCGGCCGCTTTCACCAAATCCGCAGGCACCTTGCGGGGCTCGGCTTTCCCCTGATCGGTGATTCCCGGCACGGCGACCGCAAGCTCAACCGGGAGTTCGCCTCGCTCACGGGTTGCTCCCAGCTCTTCCTGCGTTGCATGGAGCTCGAATTCGACTGCCCGCTGGAAGGAAAACGCGTGCATGCAAAAGGAAAATGGAGCGGGGGCTGGCACAAAATATTCGACCTGGCGGGGGCCTGCCCGCTTACAACTTCACCTTTTCCAGGGCCGCAAACACTTTCTTGAAGTTCCCCTGATTCAGCACGGCCTTCTTTTCCACAATGAAGTTCGGAAGAGAAAAGCTGGCGCGCTTGAACAGAATCTCCTGCGTTAGGTCGTGCGCCACGATGAAGAGGCTGCTCAAAGGTGAGATGTAGTTGAAGAGCAGTCCCCTGGGGAATCCCGAGCCGTTGGGCCGCTCGTGGTGCTGCTGCACGATGATGTCCACGTCGGACGGAACCTCCTTGAAGGATCGCACCACATCGGCGGATTTGGCCGGATGGAGGTGATAGGTTTTGACCTCCTCGTCGGAGTATTGGCTTCGCTTCTCCTCCAGCTCACGCAGCGTGTTGATCTTGGCCATCTCGGCGTTTTTCAGGGCGATGTCATGCATAAAGGCCGCGAGCACAAGCTTGGAAAACGTAGCCTCCGAGCCCCACTCCATCTCTTTAGCCACGCAGCAGGAAACATGCGCCAGCAGAGTGCTGTGCTGGGAAATGTAGTTTCCTTCGGAGGTGATTTTCCCGATGATGTCGGCCAGACGCGGATTTGAGCCGACTGCTTTCAATGTCAGCTCCACATTCTTCTTGGCGATTTCCTGCACTTCCTCGTTGAAGCCCACCGAATGCACGAGTTCCTGTACCGCCTCCTGCGCCATCTCG
>DATBTF010000098.1:0-4462 GCA_036559405.1 Bdellovibrionota bacterium | reverse complement strand
TGAGATCTTTCAGGCCCTGGGACATATCGGGCGGTAAATACTTATCCTTGGCGCCGATCCCGCTCGGGGAATTTTCCAGAATAGCCTTCACCACTTCCTTGTGCTCTTCAGTGGAGATCAGCTCCACATCAGGAAGCTGGGCTGCATGGTCGATGCCGTACTCTTTCTTGATCCGCTGGATGCGTAAAAAGGATTCGTGGATTCTCCGTGAGAGCTCCCTGCCTTGGGCGTCGTCCTTCTCGCTCTCCTGGCAGAAGCGCTCGATCATCTGTTTGTCGGAGCCGCCACGCACGATCAGCGTGTCGTTACCCGCGAGCACGGCCTGGATCGCCGCCTCTTCCATGCCGTAACGGCTGGTAATTGCTCCCATGGAAAGATCGTCGGTCATGAGGATGCCCTGGTAGCCAAGTCCTTCACGAATCAAGCCCGTTAGTACTTCTTTATTCAATGAAACAGGCCCATCGCAGCCCTGCATATCGATATGCGCCGTCATGAGCGCGGCCACTCCGCGGTTCATCGCCTCCACGAAGGGCACGAGCTCGTGCTTGACCAGCTCTTCCACTGGCAGGTCGAGCGTGACCACGCCCGCATGGCTATCGCCCTTGGCGCGTCCGTGGCCTGGGAAATGCTTCACGGTAGCCATCACGCCAGTGGACTGCAGCCCTTCGATCATCTCGCCCGCCACGGCGCCGGTTACCTTGGCGTCGTCGGAAAAGCCACGTTTCAGCCCGGCCACCACATTGCTCGCGGGGTCGATCGCGAGATCGGCCATGGGCGCGAGGTTGAGGTTCACTCCCACGGCGGCGAGCTCTTCGCCCATCATCTTGCCGAGCTTGCGCGGCAAGGTTTTGTCCTTTTCATAGGCCTCGCCCACATATTTGGCGGCAGGCGCCCAGGTGAAGCCCGCTTTCTGGCCGAGCCGCTGCACAAGCCCGCCCTCCTGATCCACGGCGACGAACAGGCCCGTAGGCATGTCTTTCTGGATCTCGTTGGTGAAATGGATCACGTCGTTGGGGCTCTGGAAGCTCGAGGTGTGGTAGCCGAGCAGGATCACCCCGCCCAGGTTCGCTTCTTTCACGTAGTCCTTGAAGGAAGCCATCTCGCCGGAATACTCAGCGATGATCAATTGGCCGATCTCGCGGCGAAGCGGGCAGGAATTGTCCGCGAAGGCCGGAAGTGAAAAACAGGAGAGAGTGAGCGCTGCGAGGAGAATGAATTTATTTTTCATGTACCACGCTCAGGCGAAGTTCCACGCTGGCTCTCCAGAGTTTTGGTTTGGAACGGAGGTGGCCGATTTTATCCAGCTGCTCGAGCAAGATGCCGTAGGAAGGGCCCTGGGGATGGATGATAAAAAGTTCCTTTGGGCGGTCGGCGCAGCCCTGGGCCACCAGCACCTTATCCGCGAGCACGAGAATCTCACCGGTCCGGTTTTTGGCCTTGGGTTTGGCCACGAAGGCAAAGAGGGAGCGGCCGTGCATTTCTCCGCCCTTTAGCTTGTAGTCCTGCAGAAGTTTTTGCTGTTTGGCTGCCTGTACGAGGGCCTGCTCGCAGACGGGCGCGGAAATGGCCTGTGAGAGGCCAGGAAGAAGGAAACCCAGAGCTAGAAGCGCGTGCGCAGCCCGCATCTTCGAAATTTTTGCACAGCCCTCTGCGAAGGGGAAGGCTTATTGTCCGAGCACGTATGCAAATACAAGCGGAGCCACGATGGTGGCATCGCTCTCGATGATAAAGGAGGGCGTGTCCACTCCCAGCTTGCCCCAGGTGATCTTCTCGTTCGGAACGGCGCCCGAGTAGGAGCCGTAGCTTGTGGTGGAGTCAGAAATTTGACAGAAGTAGCCCCAGAGCGGGCACTCAATTTCCATGTCCTGGTGGAGCATGGGTACTACGCAGATGGGGAAGTCGCCGGCGATACCGCCGCCGATCTGGAACATGCCGAGGCCGCCTTTGGCTTTGGCGAGGCTCTGGTAGGTTTCCGAGAGCTGCACCATGTATTCGATCCCGGTGCGCACCGTATGCACGTTCTTCACTTCTTTGCGCATGCAGGCGGCGGCAAACATATTGCCGAGGGTGGCGTCTTCCCAGCCGGGCACCACCATCGGGATGTTTTTCTCCGCGGCGGCGAGCATCCAGGAATCTTTGGGGTCGATTTCGTAAAATTTCTTCAATTCACCGCTGCGCAGGGCTTGGAAGAAGAATTCATGGGGGAAGTAACGCTTCCCTTCCTTCTCCGCCTTTGTCCAGAGCTCAAGCATCACCTTCTCGATCCGGCGCATGGCCTCACCTTCGGGGATGCAGGTATCGGTGACGCGGTTCATATGGCGGTCGAGCAGTTTCTTTTCGTCTTGGGCAGTGAGCGAACGGTATTTTGGCACGCGCTCGTAGTGGGTGTGGGCCACGAGGTTGAAGATGTCTTCTTCGAGGTTGGCGCCGGTGCAGGAGATGAGATGGATCTTATCCTGGCGGATCATCTCGGCGAGGGAGATGCCGAGCTCGGCGGTGCTCATGGCGCCGGCAAGGGTCACCATCATCTTGCCGCCCCCATCGATATGCTTTTTATAGCCTTCGGCGGCGTCTACCATGGCTGCCGCGTTGAAGTGGCGGTAGTTGTGCTTGATGAATTTTGAGATCGGTCCCATGGATTTTTCCCCTATGGATTTTATGTGCTTGGAAAGCAGTAACGCAGGGGAGGGGTGGGGTCAAACGAAAATAAAGGAGGATTTCCGGCCTTCCTTTCTCTAAGATCCCGCCATGATCTCCCAGCGTTCCCGGCTTGACCTGATTTGGGTGGGGCTTTTTCTCCTTCTGTCTCAAAGCTGCGCGCGTCAAGAAGTGCGGGAAGAACGTTTACGAGCCGTGGATTCCGTGGCTGCGGTGTCACTTTTGGGAAATGATTTTGCCATCGATTTGATCTCGCCCTCGCCACTCACCGCCTCCACCGAAAGTCTTGTAGACATCAGCGGCTGGAAGCTCGATGAGAGCTTCCGTGAGCTACTTCGCCAGGGCGCCGTTTCGCGGGGGCGGGTTTTCCAGGACTTCACGCTGGACCCGGACGCGCTGAAAAAAGCTCTGAGCGTGCGCGAAAGCCGCTGGAAGCGCGTGGAAGGCAAGGAAAGCCAGGCGTTGCTGGACCTTCTGTTCGCGGAAGCGGAACGCCGGGGGTTGAAGTATTTTTTCCTGCTCACGCCCTTCGTGCCGGCGGAGCGCCCGGCGCCTTATCGCTATCCCTCGGGAGTTTTCTGCTCCGACCGCAAACCCCGGCCTTCGCGGGCCTACCCGTATTTTGTCTTTCGCTTTTCGCTCTGGAAGGTAGAGAGCAGGCAAAGGGTTTTCGCCTATGAGGTGAAGCCCGGCGATACCGACCAGCTGGTTTTTGCGGACTGCCGGGAGCTCGCTACGATGAAAAATCCGGAACTGCTACTGGAAAAACCCGTGAAAGACGCCATGGACCTCGTGGTGGCTGCGCTTTTCGAAAAGCTGGGATGGAAGAAGCCTTAGGTTTCCGCTATAAAGATCTCCATGGACGTTTCCCTCAATGACTGCAAGAAAACCGTAGCTGCCCAGAGAGCCAAGATCGCCGCTCTCGGGAGGTCGCTTTGATGTGGAAACAAAGGAGCGCCGCCTAGGCGAAATCCAGGCGCTCGAAGCCGACCCTTCCTTCTGGAACGACAACCGCAAGGCCTCGCAGATCCAGCGGGAAAAGGCCCAGCTCGGGGCCACGCTCACAGAATTCAAGACGCTCAAAGGAAAGGTGGACGATGCCGAAGCTCTCGCCGAGCTTGCGGGTGAAGACCCTTCCGATAAGTCTTTGCTTGCGGAGCTGGGCGCGGCTGTTCTGGATCTTCAACCCAAGGTGGACGAGCTCGAGACCCGCACCCTGCTCTCGGGCGAGCATGATTCCCGGAACTGTTTTTTAAATATCAACTCCGGCGCGGGTGGAACGGAAAGCCAGGACTGGGCCGAGATGCTCCTGCGCATGTACCGCCGCTGGTGCGATAAAAAAGGCTTCGGCAATGATGTGGTGGATATCTCCATGGGCGAGGAGGCCGGCATCAAGAGCGCGACCGTTCTGGTGAAGGGCCCCATGGCGTACGGGCTCCTGCGCGCGGAAGTGGGCGTGCATCGCCTGGTGAGAATCTCGCCCTTTGATTCGAACAAGCGCCGGCATACGAGCTTTGCCTCGGTTTATGTATCGCCCGAGATCGACGACGATGTGGAGATCGAGGTGAAGGAGAGCGATATCCGCGTGGACGTTTTCCGTTCCGGTGGCTCGGGTGGACAGGGCGTAAATACCACCGACTCCGCCGTTCGGATTACGCACTTCCCCTCGGGCCTCGTGGTGGTCTGCCAAAATGAACGCTCCCAGATCAAGAACCGTTCGACGGCAATGAAGGTGCTCAAAGCGCGTTTATACGAAAAACACCTCGAAGAAGAGCGCGCCAAGCAGGCAGCGGTGGAGGCTTCG
>DATBTF010000097.1:0-27523 GCA_036559405.1 Bdellovibrionota bacterium | reverse complement strand
TAAATGTCGGATTCATAAATGAATGTAATTTATTTTCTACCGTGATTTCGCTGTAGAATTTCATAAAAAATCCGCCAGCGGTACACGGCATCGCTTAATTCACATGGTAGAATATTTCCATGCCTTTCTTTCTCTCACTTCTCCTTTCTTTTGCTTCTCATGCCGCAGAAGAAATGGCCGTGATCTCCTATCTTCCCGCGGCCGGAAAGGTGGTGGCGCTCACCTTCGACGCCTGCTCCCAGCGCTCTCCCAGCCACTTCGACCGCAAGGTCACGGATGTATTGCTGCGGATGAAGGTGCCGGCCACGATCTTCGTCGGCGGGCTATGGTCGCGTGAGGAAAGCAAGCATCTGAAGTTTCTCGCCTCCCGGCCTCAGTTCGAGATCGGCAACCACACCTGGAACCATCCGCACCTCCCCAGGCTCACGGAAAAACAGATCCGCCGCGAGCTCGAAGCCACGCAGGAAGAGGTGCAGAAACAGATTGGGATCACTCCGCGCTACTTCCGGCCGCCCTTCGGGGAGCTCGACGAGAAAACAGTGCGCATGGCGGCACAGCTGGGTCTCACCACCGTAGAATATGATTTCCCGTCCGGCGACCCCGATCTTCACGCCACCAAGGAACGTCTGGTGGAATGGGTGGTGGGGCGTTCGCGGCCCGGATCCATCGTGGTGATGCACATCAACGAGCGTGGCTGGCATACGGCGGAAGCCCTCCCTCAGATCGTCGAGCAGCTGCGAGCCAGGGGGTTTGAACTCGTGACGGTGGGGGAAATGGTGAGGAGAGCCCGGGAGAGCTCGGCGGTTAAGGACATAGCTTCGGGGTCCGCAAGAATCTGGTTGATGGCGCTCTTCCTATTTTTTGCTGGGGCGGCATTGTTTCTGTTTGCGCGAAAAACACGTGTACGAAAAAATCGGAAAAAACGAAAAACAGCGCGTTGAAACGCATTCCCGTTGCGCAACCCTGGTAAGCACGCAAGAATATCCTTCATCGGAGGGTTCATGATTTTTCGCCACCTCACTGTGATTCTTTGCATCCTTACCTTCGCGGCCTGTTCGACCGTGACCGTTGTACCTGCCGGCAAGGGCAAGATCAGCTCGAAGCCCAATTACGAGGATTCCAAGTCTTTTTTCCTCCTGGGGATTATCGGGGAACACGACGTCAATATTTCCGAGGTTTGCGGCAAGAATGGAGCGCGGCAGATGCAATCGCAGCGCACCTTCCTCGATGGATTCCTGACGGTGATCACTCTGGGTATCTACGCGCCCAAGACGGCGAAAGTTTGGTGTGAGAAGGAAGAGAAGATCGAGAAGAAGAAGGGAGGACGCGTATGAAACGTCATCTATTAGTGGTGCTGGCGATCCTGACTGCCTCCGCCTGCTCGACGATCAACTTCAAGCAGAACGAAGATTCGCGCACTTCCTTTGAAACAAATGATTGGCACCACATCGGGATTCTCTCTCTCGTGGAGTTCAGCGACCCGGTGAATCCCGATAAGGTCTGCGAGAAACGCGGCTGGGACACAGTTCGCACGCGCAAAGGGCCGCTCCAGGTGCTGGTGGGTCTCATTCCCTACGTTGGTGCGCTTTATAGCCCCGAAGAGGCCAGCGTGGCTTGCAAGAGCAACTAGCTCGTCGTTAGCCTCGCTTCATCTCCCAAAATGCGTCGATAACAGCCTGCACCCTGGCGGGTTGCTTATGCTCCCGGGGCTGAACCAGGTATATCGGGTTCTCCGGGCAATCAGCCTTGCCGGAGTAGGCAAAGATCGTCTTCCTTTCGATCTGCGCTGATACGCATTGCTTCTGAAAAATCGCCACGCCCAAGCCGCTCTCCACCATCGTCACCGCGCCCCGCAGACTATTGATCTCGCCGACGATCTTGACGTCTTGCAAGTGGATCTTCTTTGCTCGCGGGAATTCCGAGGCGAACCAATGATCGAAAAGCACGTCCATCCCCGGATAGCTGATGAAGTGGATGTCCATGAGTTCCATGGGAGTTTTCAGCGCGATCTCGGTTTTCAGGTGGCTCACCAGCACGTACTCTTCGCGGGCGAACTCCTTGGCGGAAATACTTTTGTCCAAGACGGGCTTCGTCACGAATCCGAAATCGATCTCACCTTTGCTGATAAGGCGCAGCACCTCTTCCGAGTCGCAGATGCTCACGGCAAGATCGACATTCGGGAACTCTTTCTGCCGCTTTTCCAGCAGTAAGGGGAAGTGGGGAGTAAAGAGGCAGCTATCGGGCATGGCATAGCGCACTTTTCCCTTAAAGAGGGAGGTTTGACTCTGAACGTTCTCGAACAGGTTCTCCAGTGAGTCGAGGTAGGCTTCGCTATACTTCAATAGCTCGCGTCCTGCCTCCGTAAGCAGCACCTGCCGGCCTTGCCGCTGGAAAAGGCTGGTGCCCAAGGATTCCTCTAGCCGCCGTATATGCTGGCTCACTCCCGATTGGGTTAGGGCCGCCGCCCTCGCGGCCCGGGTGAAGTTGAGCTGAATGGCTGAATAGTAAAAGGCTTTAAGCGAAGTGGGATCCAGGCCATGGAAATCTCTCATTTTGTTTGATTACATAAAGTGATCGATCTAATCAAGAAGATTAATTTTTATAATCTATGTCAGCGGTTTAGATTTGCGCTCGAAGAAAAAACGATTAAAAGGAGACACCCATGAAATTCACGAATCTTGTTTTACTGCTTTTGACGATTCCGAGCTTGAGCTTTGCTGCGGACCAGGCTGGCTATTACCGAATGTGGCAGGGCTTTCGCAAGTCGACGGTTTCCTCGAGGGAATTCCAGCGGCAGCTGCCGGGCTTTATGCAGTCTACCGTCGACGTTTATGGCGGGGTTTTGAACCAGTATCTGGTAGCAGTTCCGCCGGCCGATAAGCCGAGCTTCGTTCCCGACGAGTTCGCACTCGTGGCTCTGGATTCCGAAGACGCTTACCAGCGCATTCGGGGCACGCCCGAAGGAAAAGCCTATGGAGAGAGCCATTGGCAGTTGTTCGATCGCTCCAACTCCAGCAGTGCGCCCTATGAGAATTTCTTTCCCCTGCAGCCGCGCACCCTAAAGAGCGGCCAAGCCTACGATATGATCGGTCGTCCCGTGAACTGGAACCAAGGCTTGACTACATTTTACATCGGCCTGCGGAAAGGCTCGGAAAGCTTTCTTACCCGCCTGAGTAACCATGTGCGTGACGTGGCCCACTCTTTCCACGGAAAGGGCCTGCGGGGATATCTTGTGATCGCCAACGAAAACTACGAAGCGGCATATATGAACTGGGATTCGAAGGAAGACATGCAGGCCGCTTTTGCCAGCCCGGAAGGGAAAGCCATCGCCGCAGACGCGGGCGAGTTCATGGAAGCACTGCAGTGGTCAGAGGCGGAAGACTTCAATGGGAGCTCTGTGGCAACTGGCCGCTTCTACAGCACCGGCCGGCTCATTCCCTGACCTGGCACTTGCATGGCCGGTACGCTAAATTGGGCCGGCCATGCATATGATTCCCCTAATCCGCGACCTCGCCGTGATCCTGGGCATCGGCGGCCTTGCCGCTCTTCTCTTCCAGCGCTTGAAGCAACCTGTGGTGCTTGGCTACCTCGTCTGCGGCTTTCTTCTTGGCCCGAATACACCGCCCTTTTCCTGGATCACCGATGTCCAAGGCGTGCAGATCTGGTCGGAGCTCGGGGTGATTTTCCTGATGTTCGGCCTGGGCCTCGAGTTCGGGCCCAAGCGTTTGCTTCAGGTGGGCCTCACCCCCGCTGTGGCCGGACCTTTCGAGGCGCTATTCATGCTCGCGGCCGGTTTCGCCTGCGGAAAGGTCGCCGGCTGGTCGAATGTCGACAGCATTTTCCTTGGGGGAATCCTGGCGATCTCGTCCACCGCCATCATCATCAAGGCGCTCAACGAGATGAAGCTCAAGCAACAGCGATTTGCCGAGCTTGTGTTCGGCATTCTCGTGGTCGAAGACCTGATGGGAATTCTGATCCTCGTATTTCTCTCCGGAATCGGCGAGAGCAGGGGCGTTTCCGGCATTGAAATGGCCGGAGTGGTCGGGAAATTGTTTCTCGTGGTCGGCAGCTGGTTCCTGGTCGGCCACTTTCTGATCGCCCGTTTTGTGGGCTACGTGGGGCGTAAATCGAACGACGAAACGCTGACCCTGCTTTCGCTGGGCTTGTGCCTCGGGCTCGTGGTGCTCGCGACCTGGCTGCATTACTCAGCGGCTCTGGGCGCCTTCGTGATGGGCTCTATCCTGGCCGGCAGCTCAGAGGTGAAACGCATTGAACGCCTGATGGAACCCCTGCGCGATGTGTTCGCCTCTGTTTTCTTCGTTTCGATCGGAATGCTTTTGAATCCGGCGGATCTCGTGGCTCAGTGGCGGATCATCATGGCGGTCACTGTGATTACGATTGCGGGCAAGATCTTCAGCACCGCCTTCGGCGCCTGGATCACGGGACAAAGCCGCAGCGATTCGCTGAAGGCGGGTTTCGCGATGGCGCAGATCGGTGAGTTCAGTTTCATCATTGCGGGATTGGGCCTGAGCCTTGGGGTGATGAGCAGCTTTCTCTATCCTGTGGCGGTCTCGGTTTCGGTGCTGACCACCTTCGCCACGCCCTACCTGATCCGCGTCTCGCAGAAGATCAAGGTCTGAACTGCCCGAGATCGGGAATTTGCGGGTTCACCACGTTGAAATCGACGTTCTTGCCGCCGCAATCCTGGGGCACCTTCTGCACCATCGTCCATTTGTTGGTGGCGTAGAAAGAGGAGTAGCCGGGCCAGCCTTTGGCGTTCGCCAGCCAACAGTAGTCGACGAGCCCCGACTTGAGCAGCTCGGTGCAAATGAAGCCGCTGCCGTAAGCGCCCACCTTGAAGCCGCCGCCTCTCACCAGGGGACTCGCGTTTTCGAAATACGTTTTCACTTTGGCGAGGTCGGTGCTGCTGCTCCAGCTTCCATCCACTCCGAAGTAGATCGCGCTTCCCTGCGTTTGCCGGAACTGAGCGGCGAGCTGGAGCGAGCGGTTGGCGTCGGAAGTTCCGCGTGCCGGAGTGAAGGAGGCGATGCTGTTGTTGTTGTGCTGAAAGACGACCATCAGGTCGAAGCCGTTGCGTGCGAGCAGGTCCACTTCCGCGGCCCGGAGGGTTTTTCCCGGGAGCGTCTCGTTCGTATGGTCGTAGTAGCGTATGACCGTATTCACCTTGAGCGTCTTCATCGCATCGAGAAATTTCTGGTCGACCGGCATGGAGAGATCCACCGCCTGCACGGCTCCAGGAGAGGGGCAGCCTTTGTCGGAGGGATTGTTGGGGGGAGGGCTGGGCTGGGGGGCCGGGGCGGGTGCCGGGCTAGCAGGCTTTTTTCCAAAGGCATGAGCATCGATGCTGGGGAACGACGCTAGTGCCAGGACGATAAACAGGAACGTCTTCATGCATTCCTATCGGGATTCAGGTAGCGGTCCTTATGCTTTGTTTTGGAATGTCAGCAAAAAGGGAAAGTGGTCGGATTTTTCTACACGGAGGCGGATCAGGCCGCTTTGCGGAAGCGATGGTCCACGGGCTCGCTCATCAGGGCGTGGGCCGAGATCTTGTTCTCGTCGCCGCGATATTTCTCGCGCAGGCGGATCGTCAAGTTCCAGCAGAACACGAGGCAGATCGCGAGGGGGTCGAATACGAGCACGAAGAGCAGCATCAGCAGCTTCACGGCGGAATCCACTTCCATTCCCACCGCTTCCGCCACGTAAGAGATCGGGCCCACTTTGGTCTGCGTTTCGAAAACTTCGAGTTTCAGCTTGGCGATTTGCTTCTGTAGGCCTTCCCGCTGTTTCTGGATCGCCTCGATCTTGGGATCGTAGATTTTCTGGAACTCATACTTGCGCGAAATGCGGTGTGGAGGGATGGCGTCGATGAAAGCGCGGAAGTCGCGGACCTGTCCCTCGAGGCGCCCGTCTTCTTCCTGCATGGCTTTCACCTTCATCTGAATTGTCTTCCAGTTGAAGGCGGAGGCCTGGTAGGCGTCGGCGAGGAAACCATAGATGCCCACGCTCGTGATCGTCATGAGCGTAAGCACGGCGCAGATCAGGTAAATGCGGATGGGACGGCTGATGTGGCCCCAGTAGCGGTAGAGGAATCCGGTGGACACGAACTTCGCGAGTTCGAGCGAGCTGGCCATCACGATCACGGGCTTGCTCGCGCCGGCAAATAGCTGCGCGAGCCCGATCACGGAAAATGAAGCGCTGGTGACGCCGATGCAAAACGCGGTGATTCCCAGCAGGATGATGTAGAACCGGCTCATACCCTTGTTTTATCGGTAGAAAGGGGCCTGATCTTAATGGGAAATACCCGAAAGAAAACCGGCTAACAGGTTAGAATCAAAGACGTAGCTGTCGTCGAGGCTATTTTTTGTTCTTGAACAGCTGGCCCACCACGTCTTTGTAGGGCTTGGCGAAGAAGGCGAGGTAGCCCTCGAGCACCACCACCACCAGTGCCATCGGCAGACCGCTCGGCTCAAGAAACGTGTGCACGAGCAGGATGTTGATCGCGATAGGCGCGAGCACTACAAGCGCGAGAGGAACATAGTACCCACTCAGGAGCAGGAGCCCGCAGGTGACCTCAGTGCCTTTGAGGAGTGGCAGGAAAAAGCCCGTGGACTGCAATCCAGTGAAGAAGGCCTGGATCTTTTCCGGCAGGTTCGGCGGAGGGGGAACAAGGAAGCCCGCGAGACCCGAGCCGAAGAAGATGAAACCTAGCAGGAGACGGGCGATCAGCGGCAGCTTTTTAAGGAACTTCGACATAGAATACCCCCCATTCTCCTAGGCTAAGACGTGCCGGAATTTTTGACAATATAAATATTGTTTAAGCGCGCCCGTCAGCGCTTCCGGTGCCAGAGTGTGTAGTTTCCTTCTGTCAGCACCGGCTCCCAGGCCGGAGAAAGAAGCCAGCCCGTGCCGTCGCCCCGGGCGAGGAGAAGATATTCCACTGACTCCAACCACTTGCCCGGCTTCCTCAGCTCGAATGATTTTTTCACGGCAAAAATGCGGCTCATGGCGTCGGGAGTCAGGTGGGAGTGGGAGCAGTAAGGGATAAAGTTGCTGTAAGTTGGGGCGAGAATTCCCGCTCCCGGCAGCGGTGAATAGTAAGAGCCGCGCAATCCCCGTTTGTCCGCCTCGCGAAAGATCGCGCGCACCTCGGGAGCGAGCCGCACATGCTCGGCGCAGCTATCCGCATTCTCATAGAGGAATCCGAGATTGTCGAGCGAGGCCAGGAATAGGAAGGCGCCCATCAGAGCGATCCCGCCCCGATTGCGCAGCCTAGAAAAGATTTTTTCCAGAACAGGAAGGCCGATCATCACCAGTGGCAGCCAGGCATATCCTCTGGTGAAATGCAGCGGCTGGCGGGCGTGGATGAAGTACTGGTGATTGGAAAGCAGGAAGGCAGAAATAAAACAGCACAGGAAGAAAAGCTCCTCGCGCGTGAGCCACTTCCTCCCTCTGTCGCGGAACAATTCCCAGGCCGCGAGCGCCAGTGCGGGAGCGAGCGCCAGCACGTTCTGCGTGAGAGTCATGTTCCAGGGAACGGACCATTGTTTCATGATCAGCGCATGTTCGGGAAAGCTCGGAAGAAAAATTCCGTAATAGGCGCCGAAGGCCGCCAAGGCGAATAGAAGGGCGAGGAGAAAAAAAGCAGGGATCTTTTCTCGCAGAGGAGGCAGCCGGGTGAGCGCGATCCATAAGACCAAACTACAACCGAGGCCCACGGCCGTGAACGGGTGTGCGAAAATCGTGGCCACGGCAAACAACAGAGCGAGCTTCCACTCCCGCTTGAGGACCGCCAACCAGGTGCCCAGCAACAGCACGTGATAGACCGTTTCCAGGCTGTAGATCAGGTTGCGCCCCCAGTTCAGGAACCAGAAGCCCCCGAAGGGATCGAAGGCCATTGGATTGAAGCGAGGTATTTCGTCGAAGGAGGCGCTTTGCCAGAGATGGCCTATCGCCGCTGCGAGGGTGAAAAGCCCGCCTCCCCAAATCACCAGAAGAAAGCAGGCTGGCCGGAGTTTTTTGTCTTTCGTGAAAAGAGACGTGAGCTCCCAGGTGAATAGGCTGAAAAAAAAGCTGGCGATGATCCCCAGCGCTACGAAGAATACGCCTGGGTCGATTCCGAGTAAACGCATCAGCACGCCGCTCACCCAAATCGGCCAGTGAATGTAAATATTCGGCGAGCTCAGGCTATCGTCGAAAGGATTGGGATGTGTGAATCCGTTACCACGGGTGAAAATGGCGCGGCCATTGGCCATGTAGTAGGCCTGGTCGGCCTGGATGAAGCCTGTGGACGCCGGGCCCAGGCAATGAACGTGGATGAGGTAAATGGACAGAAAGGGCAGCACCGCCAGGACGACCCACAGCCACTCTTTTTTTCGCGGGCGATGCTGGAGCAGCTCCATGCCTACTGGATGCTCAGCTTGGCGATCGCCTTGAGAATGGTTTCCGTAGCGATGGCCGTGAGAATGATGCCCATGACCCGGGAGAGGATCAGCGATCCCGTCTTTCCGATCCAATGGTTGATCTTCTCTGAGCTACGCAGCAGGGTATAGGTGATCAGCAGCACGAACAGGAGAGTGCCCGTCGCGATTGCCTGCTGAGCCATGCTGTAGGTGGGATTGTTCGCCGATACCACCACGCCCAGCATCGCGCCCGGCCCCGCGATCGACGGAATGGCCAGCGGGAAAACGGCCACGTCGTGGTGCGACTCCGCCGGCATGCCCATGCCTTCCGGTTTGTCGAAGATCATCTTCAGGCCGAAGAGAAAAAGTACCACGCCGCCCGCGATCTCAAAGCTCAGCAGCCGCACGCCGATGGCGTCGAAAAGTATCTGGCCGAGCAGCACGAAAAAGAGCAGCACTCCGGTGGCGACGAGAATGGCCTTGTTGGCGACCTTTTTACGCTTCTCAGCCGAGAAGCCGCCCGTAAGGCTGATGAAAACGGGCACGGACCCGATCGGGTCGATGATCACGAAGAGGGTCACGAAGGTCGTGAGGACGTGCGAGAGCATCTGAGGATAGTATACAGGAAGTAAGGATTGGTGGGCACTGCAGGGGTTGAACCTGCGACCCCTACCGTGTGAAGGTAGTGCTCTGCCACTGAGCTAAGTGCCCTGCCGTAAAGGAGCCCAATCTTTCTCGCGTTTTAGGGCTTTTGTAAAGGGCGGGCCTGGATTATTCCTAGGGGCCAGATGACCGGGCACAGAATCGAAAATCTAAGCTGGAAAGAGGCCGAAGCCCTGCTTGAAAAGCAGCCGGTGGTCGTGATTCCTGTGGGCGCAGGGGCCAAAGAACACGGCCTGCACCTTCCTCTGAATAACGACCTTTTGATTGCCGAATACCTCAGCCGCCGCGTGCTCGAGGCCCTGCCGGTGGTGGTCTATCCCACCCTTTCCTACGGCTTCTATCCCGCCTTCGTGGAGTACCCGGGCTCGGTCTCCCTGCGGAAGGATGTTTTCCGTGACCTGGTGATCGACGTATGCCGCTCCATCTCCCGGCATGGTCCTAAGAAATTCTATGTGCTCAATACCGGCCTCAGCACCAACTGGTCGCTCGAGCCCGCGCGAGCCGAGCTGGCGAAACTCGGCGTGCAGATGGAATATTCGTATCTACCTTCCATGGCTGCCGAGGAGGAAAAATCTGTCGAGCAGCAAGAAGCCGGCACCCATGCCGACGAGATCGAAACCTCGATGATGCTCTATATCGCCCCCGAAGTGGTGAAGATGCAGCTCGCGCAGAAAGACATCCACACCGACCGGAAAGGTCCATTCACGCGCGATCCGAACAACCAGAGCGGCCACTATTCCCCCACCGGCGCCTGGGGCGATCCCACTCTCGCCACGCGGGAGAAGGGCGCCTTGGTCGTTGAAGCACGGGTAAAGCATATCGTCGATTTCCTGAAGGCGTTTTCCAAGAAGGAATTTTTTCCCACCCCTGTTCGAGACAATTACCTGCCGCAGAAAGCCAGCTCCGGTGCCCGCCCGCCCCCGCTTGCCACCCAGCCCGATCCCAAAGCAGGCGAGTTTGTGAAGAAGTGTGAGTGGTTCCTGGGAGGCGATCCGCCCAAGAGCTTGCCTGTGCTCTACCGCGAGCTCGCGGACTATGCCGAATCCCAGAAGGCGGATACGGATTATTACGGCACAGGACGCTTCCTCAATGATTTTGAACACGAGATGGCCGGGCTTCTGGGCTTCGAAGCGGCGGTGTTCATGCCGAGCGGAACGATGGCCCAGCAGATTGCTTTACGCCTCAGGTGCGAACGCGCCGGCAGCAAGGAAATTGCCTTTCACTCAACGTCCCATCTCGAGCTCAACGAGTTCCACGCCTATAAAGAGCTGCATGGGCTGACCGCCCACTGCATCGGGGACCCAGCCACCACTGTATACGCTCGCGATATTTCCGGAATGAAAGACGGGATCGCCTGTGTGCTGGTCGAACTTCCGCAACGACGCAATGGCGGAAAACTTCCCACTTGGAAAGAGTTAGAAGAGCTGAAGGCTGCAGCGAAAAAGAAAAACACCAAGCTCCACCTCGACGGCGCCCGTCTTTGGGAGAGCCAGCCGTTCTACGGAAAAGAATATCGGGACATCTGCCGCGGCTTCGACTCGGTTTATCTTTCCTTCTACAAAGGCATCAATGCGATCACGGGCGCCATGCTTCTCGGCAAGAGCGCCTTCATCGATGAGGCCCGCACCTGGCTGCGCCGCCATGGCGGCAATCTCTACCATCTGCACCCGTACGTCGTGTCTGCGAAGATGATGCTGGATCGCAAGCGCGGCCGCTTCTCCCTCTATCGCGAAAAAGCGCTGGAGGTGGCGGCCCTCGCTGCCAAGTCAGGAGTGAGTGTCTATCCCGATCCGCCCGAGGCCACGATGATGCACCTTCGTTTTTCCTGCGATCTCGTACGCGCCCGGGAGCTGCGCAACCAAATAGCCGAGACGGAGAAGGTTTGGATCGGCAGCCCTATCGCCCGCGAGGCCGGCTCATACTTTGAGTTGAGCGTGGGCGAGGCCACGCTGCTACTGCCTCCGGAGAAGTTGACGGCCGTTGTGAATAAAATGGGAGAATTCGCCTGAGCCAGCGTAGAGCAGCCATCCGTAATTTTCTCCTGGGAGGCTTGCTGCCGATCGTGGCCTTTGCGCTCGTCGAGCAGATCTACGGCACGGTGGGTGGCGTGATCGCCGGCGTGGTGTTCGGAGGAGGGGAGATCCTCTGGGAGTACAATCGCCTCGGCAAGGTGCAGGGGATTACCTGGCTTTCGAACGCCTTGGTGCTGGTTCTGGGTCTCGCCTCGATCTGGGAGAACAATGGCGTATTCTTCAAGCTACAACCCGCGGTGTTCATGGTTGTATTCGCCGTGATTTTTCTCGGCTCTTCCGCTCTCGGAAAACCGTTTATGCTGGAAGCCGCAAAAAAGCAGAACCCGAATCTCCCGGAGCAGATCATTCCCTTCTTTCGCGGCTTGAACGTACGCCTCGGTTTTCTGTTCATCGCACTGGCTGGCCTTAGCGTCTACAGTGCGCTTTACTGGAGCACAGCTGCCTGGGCGAGTCTCAAGGCCGTGGGTCTTCCCGCCATTCTTCTGGTTTATATGGTTTGTGAGATGGCGTGGATGCGCCTGCGCCGGCGGAATTGATATAAGTATTTAAAATCATTAAACAATAACGCGCCTGTATCCTTGAAGAATGGCTACTTTTGGGCCGATCAAGTAGATAGACATGGTCCGCACCCCAACGCCCCTTCTTCTTTCCCTTTTTCTGCTCTGGAACGATTTTGCTTCCGCTGCGGATCCCTGCTTTTCCAAGTTCGCCGAGCCCATGGACAAGTTTGTCAGCAGCACGGCGAAAAATTGTAAGGCAATCGAGAAGGATGAGCCAAGCGTCTGCCAGCGCAGCGTTGGGGAGCGTTGCCAGAAAAGCTATAACGAGCTGAAGCGGATCCGCTCCGACATCTGCTCCGGCCTTGCGAGCGACAGGCTGTTCCTGGAGTCGAACGATCCCTCCGATGGGGTGGTGTCGCAGGCGTCGAGCCAGAACGCGAACGCGATCCTGAACGCTGGTACTTTCAGCGTAAGTGAGAACATGGCCGGGTCCTTGTCGTCCGAGTCGGGCAAGCTCGGCTCTCTCGCCCGCGAGAATGAGGCGGCGATCCGCGACTCCTCCTGCAGCAAGAGTTCGAGCCTCTCTGTTTACTCCGGCCGGATGAAAACGGTGGGGGAAAATCTTTCGGGAGCCCAGGCCCATCTGGACTCGTTCGCCAAGAACAAGGAGAGTGACGCAGCCACGGCAAATACCGTGGCGCAGACGAGCGTCCAGCGGGCGAAGGATCTTGAGTCGCTTACACCGATGGTGAACGGCGAAGGTGGGTCGAATGGCGGGATAAGTCCGGCGGTGCCTGTTGCCGCTGGCTTGGGCGCAGCCGCGCTCGCTCTGGCCGCACTCGGCTCCGGCACGGCCAATCCTCCCCTGGACCTCGCCCCCGCGCTGCCGGATGCTGACCGGTACCATGGTTCCAGCTCCGGGGCCACGCAGGCTCCCCAGTTCCAGGGAAACGCGGACAATTTCCTGGAAGAGAATGGGCTGTTGGTGGATAGCAGCTTCACGGATGCCAATCGAAAACAAATCGCCCAGGCGGTAAATCTTTTTCCTGAGTGCCAACGGAAACACTTCAAAGGGGTGGTGATCCGGAACAAGCCGGGAATGAGATTCACAAGAGGCGCTCTCGCTGGGAACTGCTTGCCGGGACAGAACGTGCCCGCCAGCGTTTATACGATCGCGCTCAATACCCAGTGCGACGGTTACGCCCGCTCCGACCTGGTAGTGCACGAGCTTTTTCACGTGCTGGCCAATAAGCGAGGATTATACGACCAGTACGCCCCTGCCTGGAACCGGCAGGGTTACTGCCCCGTAAGCATTTACTCCCGCTACCAGAAGAACACCCTCCGGGAAGATTTCGCCGAGGCAGGGCGCCTGGCCATCTATCCCGGCAGCGGCCGCCGCCTCGGTGGCGACTGCGTTGCCGCGAAAATTCGAGCCGCGCACGATATCGTAATGTCCTGCAAATAGAGCTATCCTGTCCCCATGAAGTCCAGGTGGATGCTCCTCCTCGCCTCGCTTTTGCTCGCGCTCCTGTTCGGAGAGCTTTGCGCGCAATGGATCCTGCGCCGCTCTCCAGACAGCGGTTTTATGGAGGCGGATTTCTATGTGCGCAATCTCGAGCAGACGGACTGGGAGGGCGGCACCTGGCTGCGGGCCCACGAGCCTCATCCTTATTTCGGTTTCGTCGCCACCAATGCCGATTCGATTCGCGCCAACAACTACGGCTTCACCGAGTCGGAGCCTTTTCCCTATCAGAAAAAAAGCGCCGACGAGTATGTGATCGCCGTACTGGGCGGCTCGGTAGCGCAGAGCTGGGCCACCTGGATCAAGGGCGGTGGCAGCGAACATTTCCTGTCGGCATTGAAGAAAAGGATTCCCGCTCTCGGCAAACGCAAGGTGGTGTTGCTGAACATGTCGCTTGGCGGATTCAAGCAGCCGCAGCAGTACTACGTGGCGTCGTACTTCCTCGAGAGCGTGGATCTGTTTGTGAACCTCGAAGGATTCAATGAGCTGTATGGCTACAAGAACGCGCCCGTATACCCGGTCGAGTATCCCGTGGCTTCCTATCTTTTCTTCTGGCGCGGGAAACAGGCGATCGAAGCGAGCTGGAAACTGCAACTCATGGGACGATGGAATCACTTTCTGATGGAAAAAGGAGCGCGACATCGGTGGCTGGCCCCAAGCGCGCTTTATTTTTCCCTCGCAAAAGGAGTTTTCCGTTGGACGGCCGATGCATCCGCGGAAGTGGCGGAAAAAGCCAGGAAGTCAGCGGAGCAGGAACTCTCGAACCCGCATCGTTCTTTCTATACTGAGGGGGAAAAAAAGCAGGATCCGCGCCAGGCCGCCGTGGAAATTTGGGAGCGTTTCGTACGACAGGAACAGCAGATTGTGACCGCTTTCGGAAAGAGGGCGGTTTTTTTCCTGCAGCCCAACCAGTATCTCCTGGGCTCAAAGCCTTTCAATGCATGGGAGATCGGGCATGTCTTCAATAAGAACGTGGCAGAAAAGACCCATGAGTACCGGATGCTCACCGAAGCGGTGAAACGGATGCGTGGCCGGAAGCTACCTATTCACGACCTGACGATGATCTACGCTACGGAGAAAGAAACCGTATATGCCGATAGCTGCTGCCATGTGAACGAGCTCGGCAACCGTATCATGAGCGAGGCGATCGCCAAGGGAATCGCCGAGAGCTTGCGCTGAGGGGGCAAAAGCGCTATCTCCTAGCCATGATCAAGCGGATCTTCTTTGACTTTGGCGGCTGCCTCGATGCTCCAGGAATCCACACCCGGGTGCTGTTCTGGGACGCCTTTCTGGCGGAGAAGTTGGGTTCCCCGGGAGATAGAGAACGTTTTCAGGAAGCCTACAGCCGGGCCGACCAGCGGATGATGAGAACCGGGGAAGCCGCGGGGTTTGGCCTGTCCCGGTTCAACCGCTGGAATGCCGAGCTCATCGCCGAGGATCTTGGCTGGAACAAAACATCTGCAGCCGCTGCGGGAGACCGGGTTACGGAACTCATGCATGGATACCTTGCGCACAGCAAGAGAGCTCTCGAGGCAATTCGTGGAAAATACGAGATGGGCGTGATCTCCAACTTTACGGGAAATCTTCAGGTGATTTTGAAGGAGTTCGGCCTCAGTGAGTTCTTCGATTCGGTTACGGAGTCGTACTATGCGGGCGTTTCCAAGCCTGATCTGGAGATTTTCCGGAAGGCGCTGAGTTCACAATCCCATGAGGCCCGCTTCTGCCTCTACGTGGGCGACAATCCCATCAACGACATCGCTCCGGCCAAGAAGCTGGGCATGCAGGCTGCGCTGATTCATCCCCCGGGGCAGCGGAAGGAATCCGGGGCGGATTTCTATCTCGAAGATCTGCGCCTGTTGCCTTCCATCATCCAAAGAGCATAGCCGATCCCCATCCAGAGGATCTCCACGAGGCGGTAGAGAACGGCCGAGCTCACCACCGAATCCGTGCCTATCTTCAAAGCATCGCTCGCCACGAGGAGCACTCCGCCCTCGCGGCTGCCCACCTGGTAGGGAATGAAAAAGAAGGCGTTGTCGATGAGCGAACGGCCCACGTCGAGAAGAGCGCAGGCGAAAAGCGGCACGAAATGGCCGAGCGCGAGAAATGCCACGTAGAAGGTTACGCCTTCCACGAAGCGGGCCAGGGTCTCCAGAAAAATGGCGAGGGCAATCCTGGCCGGGTGTCGGCGGGCGGAGACGCGGATCTTGGAAAAACTCCAGCGCATCCAAAAGCTCAGCTTGTACACGCGGCTTTTCTTGCTCGGCCGGAACGGCATGCGGCCCGCGAGATAGGGAAGGAGCAGAAGGGATGCGGCCAGCAGGGGAGCGAGCAGTAGCAGTACGATCAGGCCCGTGTTCAGCGTGGCGGAAATCGGATAGACCAGAAGCAGGATGGCGGCGCCTATAAAGAATGACAGCAAGGTGCCCACGCTGTGGACGATATTGTAGAGCACCACCGACTGCGCAGCCCGCTTTCCAGGAAGCACGCGATCCAGCATCACCAGGCGCACGGGTTCGCCGAGCATCTTCACGAACGGGCTGAGGTTGTTCCAGGCCACGCTGATCACCGTCAGCCGGAGCGCCTCGGGAAAGCGGGAGATTTTCCATCCCGGTGTAACGAGCTGCCAGGCCAGCGCATAGCATGCGGCCACGGGAAGAAAAGTGAGCGCTAGGGGAACCGACCACCAGCCGAGCCCGAGCAGCTCCTGGGCAAGCCGCTCGAAACCATAACCCTTCAGGATATAGATGAGAGATGCAAGGCCGATGGCGCCGAAAAGCGCCTTCCACTTCACCGGAGGCCTCGCCGGGAAAGTGAGTCGATGAGGAGTGCGTCTTGTTTGCTTTGCAGCGCCCGGAGTACGAGAAGTGCGGCCGGCAGGAAGAGACAGTCGACGAGGATGAGATAAAGATCGAAGCGGCGCAGGAAAACGAAAGCGAGAATCATGATGGTGTGGAAGTTGGGGCCCATCAGCCGCCAGGCGCGCAGGATCAGTCGATTATGGTCGCGGTAGAGCCCCTGAAACTCGGTGGCTTTGGAGCTCCCGAGGAGGCTGCGCCAGGCCTGCCGCGTGTCCTGGGTGCGGGTGCTGAGCTTGTTCTGCTGCCAGATCCAGGTGAGGCGCATCTTCAGCATGAAGCGGGTGAAGCCCGAAGAGGAACTCACCTCGGCGCGCGCTTCCTCGTCGCTGGGATTCCAGTAGTCGCTATCGATCTTTCCGTAACCGAATACTAAATACTCTCTGTTGTAATAGTCGAGGGCCGAGCTTTCGAGCGAGTGCAATGCGCCGGCGAGCAAGGCCATCGGCCAGATCCAGGAACCCCAGATGTGCGTCACTGTGAGAGCGGAGCCAAAATAAACGGCGCCGAACACGATATTGTCGCAGATGCCGTCAAGGATCAGGCCGAACTTGCTGCCTTTGCCCCCGCCCATCCGGGCGAGCTGGCCATCGGAGCTGTCGATGATCTGGGCGAGCAGGAGCAGCGCCGTGGCGGAAACAAGCATGGCGTTGCTGGAGTTGCGATAGAAAAACAGGCCCGAACTCAGGCCGAGAATGGCGCCGGTAACGGTGAGGAAGTCCGGCGTGAGGCCGAGCTGCTTGGCGGCCTTGGCGATCACGAAGCCCACTGGGCGGTAGAAGTACAGGTCGAGCTTTTCCTCGGTGTCGAAGCTCTTGATCGATCGCCAGTACTCTTCCGACCAGGACATCAGTTTTGCAGGGAAGCGGACGCGGACGCCGGTCGGAGGGAAGCGGGCATTCCTTCGAGGAAGTCAGCGGCCAGGGAGCCGATCGCCGCGGAAGCGTCGGGACGGCAGATGCGGAAGCTCGGCCAGTCGTTTACGTCGATGAGATGAAACTTTCCGGCCGCGTCGAGAATGGCGTCACCGCCGAAGATCTGCAGACCCAGCGCCTCAGCCGCCGCGAATGCATATTTTTCCAAAGCCACACCGTCGGGGCGGGGAGGGGAGGGGAGAAATTCACGCACCCGGATCATCCGGAAGAGCTTTCCGCTCACGCCGTAGAATTTGTAGATGTCTCCGTGCACATGGGCCTGCAGGATCACTTCGCTCACACCCCGTGCGCGAAACGCAGCCAGCTTTAGTGCCACCTCTTCGCTGTTTTCGGCGAGGGTCACGTCTTCGTCGGAAATCGCGTGGAAGTCACTGCGCTTGAGCCAGTAGGACCCCGGCTCCAGCTGTGGGGCCGGCTGGCTGGTATCGAGGGTACGGAACGGAACATAGCCCACGTTCAGGCTGCTCACGATGCGCGACATCGCTTTCCGGTAGCAGTTGCGGATGGAGCCCGGGCTGTTCCAGATCGGCGATTGGCCGAAGTTCTTATCGAGGCACTTCAGGGTGTGTTCGGCCTGGGCCATATTGAGCACGAGATCGTAGCTTCCAAAGGCTTCGAGGGCTTCGTCCTCTTCGATCATTTCCAATTCCAGGGGTGTGCGCTTCTGCAGCTGCGCGATCGATTCTTCAAGGATCAGGCGGTCGGCTTCGATCGCGTTATTGGAGAACCGAGGGTTCCGATAAATTCCTAAAATCCTGTGCTTTTTCAAGGAAGTGTCCCCTGGTCTGTCCCCTGACCTTCGCGTAAAAATTGCGCTGCTTTTTCCAGATCAGAGGGATGGTCTACATCAATAGTCTTGCTCACGACAAATGATTTTATCGGGAATCCCTGAGCGGCCAGCTTTGAGAGAAAATTCCGCATCTTTTGGGTGCCTTTTTCGGCCTCCGCGACCGCCAGTTCCATGGCCGCGGGCTGGAGAAAATACATGCCGGAGGTCACCAGGCGTCCCGATTCTCCGCCGAATCCCGTCACATTCCCGTTCCCATCAACCTCGGCCCAAAGGGGCTTTTCGTCGTCCACGAAAGAGGTAAGCAGCACGGCATTGCTCTTCTCCCCAAGTACTGCGCAGAACTCTAGGAAGCGTTCGAACTCTCCTGGAAGCATTACGGTATCGGCCATACTGAAAAGCATGGCGCCCTTTCCCGGGCCGGCCTTCCGGATGAGCTCTACCAGAGTGTGGAGGGAGCTTTCCGTATTCACAAAGAGGTAGCTGAGACCGGGAAAGGCAGGGAGCCCGGCGCGCATCTCTGGGCTGAGCTGCTCGTCCCGCAAAGCGCAAAGGATTTCCGGAGCGCCGGAACGCCGAAAGCGCTCTAACAGCAGATCGATTAAGCTGCGCTTCCCGATCTTTGCCAGGGGCTTGGCACCTTCGGCATTTGCCAGCCGGGAGCCGAGCCCCGCTCCTAAAATGCCCACCCGATAGCCGATTCTCATGGCGCACAAGCTAGCAAAAAATAAAAAGGCCCGGAAGGTTATTCCGGGCCTAGAAGCGAAGACTAGGGGTTATTTCGCTATAAAATATGGGGAACGGGGAAGAGGGTGAAGGTGCCATTCAGGCCGCCCTTCTCAGATTCCCGGGTGTAGGAAACATGAAGTTTTCCGTCTTCCGAGGGGGTAACTACCAGAGTTATTCCCAGGTCCTGATCCAGCTCGCTTACATAGGCAAAACGGGCCTCGCCCGCCAGAGAGAGGGTGCGCGGCTGAAGGTCGTAGACGGCTTGGATCGATGGGTTATGGGAAACCCGGATCACCAGGCGGACATTGGGGCGAACCACGGGAAGCAGGGAAGGTGTCAGGGTCTGCTGCCGGTTGGCAGACTCCTCGAATATAGCCGTGACGGGCAGGCCATCGATATCGGTGAGTCCCTGGTGGGTTGGGATCCAGGCCGGGGCGTTGTTGCCGTTGGGGTCGAATCCCGCTCTGGCGACTACCGAGCTGGTGAGGATGAAAACAAGGCAGAATAGTGTACGCATCATAAGAAATCTCCCGTGACCGGCAGATTGCAGGAGCGATGCCAAGGTTCTGCGAGTGGGCAGCTGTCGCCAAGCTCGTGATTTCTTGGAATAATGGAAAAGCTAAACTAGAAACCTGGGGAGGAAAGAGATTTTGGTTCCAGATTGGCGCTTAAAATCCGGTTCCCAAAAGGGGCTTGGGTCCACAATGGGCCTTGCCGTAATCGTGCTCTCCTTCACTTATGGCTACTGGCTCCTGCCGGTGCTCACCGACTGGGTGAGTTCCGCGGTGGACGAAGGGTATACCTCCTACGCCGCGCAGAGAATCCGCGCGGGAGAGCTGCCGTACAGGGACTTCTTCTTCCTTTGGACTCCGGGCATCGCCTACCTGCATGCGTTGCTGCAGGCTCTGGGTTGCAGCTGGGTGGGGGAGCGAGCGGCGGCTCTTCTGGCCTCCTGCGGCTCGGGCTTTCTGGTCTGGCGCTGGGCGCGGAGTTTTACTGGCAAGGATAGGGCGCTGCTGACGCTGCTCCTCCTGGCCTGGGGCTATTCCCTTTGGAATATTCCCTATTCTTCCTGGTACGCCGTCTTCTTCGGCCTTCTAGCCGTCAGTCTTTTCCCCCAACAAATCGTCCTGGCAGCACTCGCCTGGGCCATGGCGTTCTGGTTCAAGCAGAATGTGGGCATTCTTTCTTTGCTCGGCGCACTTGTCTGGCTGCTGTGGAGGAAGAAAAACCGGGAGGCTGCGCGGCTGGGCGGGGTTTTCCTGCTGGCGCTGCTGCTTCCGTTTCTTGGCTTTGCATTCTTCGGAGGCGCCACGGCCCTGTCGCAGGCTTTGCGGCAGATTTTTTTGTTCCCGTTCCTTTACCCCTCTCTGATGGGCGCAATGCCCGAGGCGCAAACGCTGGCTGCGCCGCTTACCGCTTTCGGTCTCTGGCTGCTCAGTCTCTTTTTTCTCGGTGCCCAGGGCGATTCCCGCTCACTACGTCTGCTTCAGCTGGGAGTGTTAACGTATGTTTTTGTTTATGCCTTCCGTGCCCCCAGGGAATTTCTTCTGGGCGGGCTGCTGTGGGTATCTCTCCTCGTATGGCCCGCTTCGGCGGCTCTGGGCTGGGCGGGGCGAACGGAGGAAGAGCGCGCGCAGTTCCTGGCCCTCTGGCTTCCGGGCCTGGGGATCTTCCTCCAGTCATTTCCCCGAGTGGATTTCCAACATCTCCTCTTCGTATTCCCGCTTGCCGCCTATTTCTTGCTTACCTCCCTGGCGCGGCTGAATGAGCGCTACCCCTGGCTTCCGTTTTTTTGGAGCAGGCTTCCGGCTTTCCTTCTTCTGGCGGGCGGCGTTTGGCTGCAGCTGGAAGTGGTGCAGACCCGGCTGGGCGCTGCCCCGGATTCGCTGGAACGGATCAGCCAGGGACCGGGCCGACGCCTCGATGAAGAAGTTACTGCCGTCTGGCGTTTTTTATCGGCCCAGGGGCTCAAGAGGGGCGACCCAATCCTCGTGCTTCCCAATGCCACTTCTGTTTACACCTGGACCAGCTTTCGCAATCCGACTCCGCACCAGCAATTTTTCCCCGGATACGTGGAGGCATTTGGGCATGCGCAGGCGGCGGTGCTGCCGGCGTATCGCTCGGCGGGCGGTCGCTACCTCGTGGTGCAGGAGCGAAGCGGGCTGGAGCAGAGCGTCCCGGAAATTTACCGCCAAATCCAGACCGACTACGAAGTGGTGAAGAGTTTCCCCGAGCATTTCACTATCTACGCCCCCCGCAAATAAGGGCGCTCTCGCCTAAACTAGAGGGAAATGGTATCCAGGCAGGATGTCGCCCAAAAAGCCGGAAGAGAGCAAGAAAGAGGAAAAGTTCGAGAAAACTTTGGAGCGCCTCCAGGATCTCGTGCGTGAACTGGAGAGCGGCGATTGTTCTCTCGAAGACTCGATCAAGAAATTCGAAGAAGGAATGGCGCTCGCCCGCTCCTGCCAGGATCGCCTCACTCAGGCGGAACAGAAGATCGAGATTCTGCTCAAGGCCGACAAGAACGGCTTGAGCACCCGCGCCTTTGACGATGCCGAATGACGAACGGCTGATCCGCCTCGACATGCTTCTGCTCGAGCTTGGCCTGGCCAGCACCCGCACCAAAGCCCAGGAGCTGATCGCCGCGGGCAAGGTGAGCGTGAACGGCCGGGTGGTGCAGCGCGCGGGCGAAAAAGTTTCTTTCCAGAGCGAGATTTCCCTCAGTGAGCCGGAGCATCCCTATGTTTCCCGGGGCGGCCTCAAGCTCGGGGCGGCGCTGGAAGGATTCGCCCTCGACGTGAACGGCCTGCGCGCTCTCGATGTGGGGCAGAGCACGGGTGGCTTCACCCATTGCCTGCTGCTTCGTGGGGCGGCGAGCGTGGTGGGCGTCGACGTGGGCACGGGGCAGCTGGCCGAAGAGCTGCGAAAGGATACACGCGTTACATTCCTGGAGAAGCAGGACGTTCGCGAACTCGATCCGGAAAGCGTTGCACCACGTTTTGATTTTTTTGTCGTCGATCTTTCCTTTGTTTCCCTGACAAAAATCCTTCCGTCCTTGCCGCCATTTTTGAGCGGGCGCGCGCAAGGATTGGTGCTGGTGAAGCCGCAGTTCGAAGTGGGGCCCGCCAAAGTGGGCTCCGGTGGGATTGTGCGTGATGCTGCTGCGCGTGAGGGTGCCGTGGACAGCGTGAAAAACGCCTGCCGCACATGTGGATTCACGGTAGCGGGAGTTTTGCCGTCTCCCATAGCGGGCGGTGACGGGAATCAGGAGGTATTTCTGCACCTCCTGCAAGCCTCGCAAGGCGGGGCGTTTTGATTTATTCTCATAGCTCGATGTTCCGCGAAAAATCCCACAGGACGTATGCCCTCAGCCTGCTTTTTTTAGCTGTGGTTTCGGGCTGCGCGGGAAAGAAGCCCAAGGAAGATTACGGTCCGGAAGTGATGGGACCGGTGATCACAGACCACAAAGTGGATGAAGAAGCCGTTCCTCCGGAAGCCTATGGCCCTGTGGCGCAAGGCCCGGTCACTCCTCCGCCGGCAGCGGAACCTGCGCCGACGGCCACGATCACCAATACTGCCACCAACACCACCGTCTCCACGGACTCTCCCAGACTTTGCATCGTGCTCGGCCCGGGCATGGCCAAGGCGATGGCCGAGGCCGCCGTGCTGGAATCCATCCGCAGAGCCAAGCTTCCCGTTCACTGCGTGGTCGGCACGGAAATGGGTGCGATCGTGGGCGCACTCTACGCGCATTCCAACGGCAGCACGAACAACCTTCAGTGGCAGCTGTTCAAGTTCAACAAGAATAATTATTTCAACTTCCCGATGCTCTCCCTTCACGACCCGAAATCCACGGGTCAGCGCCTGAACGAGTTCTTGCGTGGCCTGTTCAAGGAGGCCCACATTGAAAGCCTGCCGATCAAGTTCGCCACTACGGCTGTTGACGACGATACGGACAGCAGCGTGGAACTCGACAAAGGTGCCCTTGCCGACGCCTTGAGCGCGAGCGCCGCCGTGCCCGGGATCTTCGACAGCTGGAAGATCGGCGAAAGCAGCTTCCGTTCAGCAGCCGTGGCCGACCCCGCTCCGATGGAGCTGGCCCGCAAGCTGGGCGGGAACTTCATCGTGCTCGTAGACGTTCTCATTGAGGGGGCGGCAGGAACCAAATCGCGCTTCCACAGGGCCTTCACTTCTGCCCGCAGCCTGATGAAGCTGCAGAAGAAGGATGCGTCCTTCGTGATCGAGGTGAACACCAGCACGATCGCATTCGACGATTTCGCGCGCAAAGGCGAGATTCTCGCGGCGGGAGCCGCGTCCATGGAAAAAGCGCTGCCGGAGCTCAAGGCGGCCTGGGAGAGATGGAGTGCTGGACCGCGCTAAGCTGAAAACGCTCGGTTTCGCCGGGCTCGGACTATTCGCGCTCGGCTTCGCATTGGTGGGCCTCCTGCTCCTTTGGTCTATCCTCAATCTTCCCAAGCTCGACAACATGCAGGACTACCGGCCGGCGCTTCAAAGCGTGGTGCTGGCCCGGGACGGGCGCGTGCTCGGCGAGTATGTCGACGACGAGCGCCGCTATCTTGTGAGCATTGAAGAAATTCCCGAGCACGTGGTGCAGGCCTTCCTCGCCGCGGAAGATGAGCATTTCTTCACCCACTCGGGCGTCGATGTGATCGGCCTGATCCGCGCCACCCTCGCCAACCTGCGCGCCGGAGGCGTGGTGCAGGGGGGAAGCACGATCACCATGCAGGTGGCGAAGGGATTGTTGCTCTCGTCGGAGCGCACCTTCGGCCGCAAGCTGCGCGAGCTTCTGCTTGCCCAGAAGATCGAGAAAAACTTCGCCAAGAAGCAGATCCTCTATCTCTATCTCAACCACGTTTACTTCGGGCAACGCGCCTACGGAGTGGAAGCGGCGTCCCGCTCCTACTTCCACAAGCACATCAAGGAAGTCTCGGTGGCTGAGGCAGCGATTCTCGCGAGCCTCGTGAAGGCGCCCTCGAGCTTTGCGCCCTTGCGCGACCCCGTGCGCTGCCGTGAGCGCCAGCTGTATGTGCTCCGCCGGATGAAAGATACCGGTAAGATCGACGATGAAAAATACAAGCTGAGCATCGCCGAGGATATCAAAGTTTATCCCGAGGAGAATCTCAGCTCCGTGGCCGCTCCCTATTACGTGGAGCACGTGCGCCAGATCGTGATGGATAAATACAAGCAGGACGCGCTCTACAAGGGCGGCCTGACCATCGAGACCGCCGCTGACTACGACCTTTCCGTAACAGCGATGAAAGCAGTGAAGGCGAACCTCGAGGAGCTCGACAAACGCCAGGGCTATCGCGGGCCCGTGGACCATGTGGCCACCGAGGCAAAGATGGTGGAGCTTCTGAGGGAGATCCGCGGTGAGGTGATCAATAAGCGCTTCGGCTTCCAGGTCATGCCACTGAAGCCCGAGGAGTTCGATAAGACGCGCTGGAACGACTATACCTATGCGCGCATGCAGTCCATGGAGCCCTCGCTCTCCGACGAGCGCAAGCTCCTGCTGCCTTGGGAGCGCTACCGTGCCGTGGTGACCAGCATGGATCCCGACGGCAAGGCCGCCACCGTGATGGTGGGCACGATCAAAGGAAAGATCTCGATCAACAATATGCGCTGGGCGAAGCGGGTGAAACCGCCGGAGACCTCTAACTACGCCCAGATCGCCAAAGTGCAGGAGGCGCTCAAGACGGGAGATGTGATTCTGGTGAAGCCCGTGCTGCCGCTGCCCGAGGCATCGGCTGAGCCGGTGGCATTCACGCTCGAACAAGTTCCTGTCGCACAGAGCGCATTGCTCAGTATGGAAGCGGCCACGGGCTATGTGGTGGCGATGGTGGGGGGATACGATTTCAATGTATCGAAATTCAATCGCGCCCTCCAAGGAGAACGGCAGCCGGGATCGGCCTTCAAGCCGATGCTCTATTCCGCCGCGCTCGATAAGGGATTCACTCCGTCGTCGATTATTGTTGATTCACCGATTATTTTCGACAACCAGGGCGCGCAGGGACTCAAATGGATCCCCGAGAACAATAGCGAGAAGTTTTACGGCGACACCACTCTGCGCACGGCGGTGATAAATTCCCGCAACGTTCCTGCGGTGAAGCTGCTTCAGGAAATCGGTCTTCCCTATTTCGTGAAGTATCTCAAAAACATCGGTCTCGAGGGAGAACTCAGCCCCGATCTCTCGCTGGCGCTGGGCTCTAAAGGGATGTCACTCCAAGAGATCACCAAGATCTACGCGCTTTTCCCGCGCCTTGGTGTGCGCATCGAGCCTGTGTTCATCAACAAGGTTACCGACCGCGATGGCAACAAGCTCGAGGAGTATTCCTTTAAGGAATATGAACGCCAGCTCTCCGCCAAATGGCTGGAGAAAAAGCAGCTGCAGGCGGCGGAGGAGAAGCCCGCCACCGAGGAGCAGGCTTCCGATCCGGCCACATCCACAGGCAAGGAGCCGGTGGTGGTTTCTCCTCCCAAAACAGACCAGCCTCCCACCTTCGATGATCCCTTGCGCGCGCTCGACTCCCGCACCGCCTTCGTGATGGGGCATCTGCTGCAGGAGGTGGTGCTCTACGGAACGGGAACGGGTGCCCGGGTGCTCAAACGCAAAATCGGCGGCAAGACTGGCACCACCAGCGAGTTCGTGGATGCCTGGTTCATGGGCTTCTCTCCCGAGTTGGTCACGGGCGTTTGGACGGGCTTCGATACTCCGCACTCGCTGGGCAAGGGCGAAGTAGGTTCCCGCGCGGCTCTGCCGGCCTGGATCGACTACATGGCAGCGGCTCTCGAGCGCTATAAGGTGGACGACTACGTGGTGCCCAAGGGGATCGTGTTTTCCCGCATAGACAGCAAGACCGGTTCCCTGGCGGGCCCCGGGGATAGCGCCGGAGTAAAAGAGGCTTATATCGAGGGCACCGAGCCCACCCGGGAGCGACAGAATCAACAAGCCCCTGATTCGAGTGACTTTTTCCGCGAAGACATGTAATCCCTCGATTCGCCGCGACTGCCGCCAAGCGGTGTGAAAAATGCTAAAATTCGTTTTGAGGGAAGGCTATAAATCCCTGTACCGCCACGCCTAAGCGGCCGATAGGATCTTTACGGAGGCATGATGATTCCGGGCATGGAAGCAAGAAAGCGCGAAAAGCTGCTGCTCTTTTTAGGGCTGTCGCTGCTTGTGCATTGCCTGCTCATGCTCACGGTCTATCGCCTTCGTCTCACGAGCGACTTAAAAATCCCTGACAACGCCATCTTCGTTGATCTCGACAAGCTGCCACTTCCCATAGCGCAGGAAAAAGAAAAAACCCGCCAGGTGGTGGAGTCTGAGGTGGCCGAGCAGAGCAAGCCGAAGGACGCCAAATTTCTCGGCGAGCGCGACCAGAGCGTGGCGGAAGAGACCAAGGCCAGACAGGTGGAAAGCTTCCGCAAGGGCGGAGCGGCCGCGCAGGAAGGCCAGGGCGGCAAGCCCAGCATGGCGCTCAAAAACCTGGCGCCTCCGAAAAGTAAGGCCTTCACTCCGCCCACCCAGGCTGAGATCGACGGCATGAAGCAGCGCCAGAAGCAGCAGCTTGCGAAGAAGGAATACAATGCCGGAGGACAGCCAGGCGCCATGAATCCCGGCTCGGCCACGAACGACTATCTCAAAGATACGAAAGAGGGCGACCGCACTCTCTTGAATACGAAAGAGTTCGTCTACTTCAGCTACTACCGCCGCGTGCGCGAGCGCCTCGAAGTGGCCTGGAACAATAAATTACGTGCCACCTTGGGCGATGCGGTTTACGGTAGCGCCCGCCGTCTGGCGAGCGACCGCAACTACGTGACGGGCCTGGTGGTGGTTCTCGATCGGTACGGCAAGATTACGGCGATCAAAGTGCGCCAGAAGTCGGGCGTGCGCGATTTAGATGATGCCGCGGTGAATGCCTTCAACGACGCGGGCCCCTTCCCAGATCCGCCCGCTGGTTTGGTCGACAGCAACGGCCAGATCATCATTCCGTGGGATTTTGTCCTGCAGTCGTAGCTAATGATACTGCGAGCTGAGCCTCGCCAGGCCCTCTTTCATCAGCACCATATTCCACAGCTTGTCGATTTCCTGGAGGCTGCCCAGGATCTGCTGTAGCGCTTCGTGGGGCGCGAGGCTCTGTCGCTGAGCGAACAGCGCGGCCGTATCGAGCAGCGCCTTCACGGGGCTCGAGTGCATCAGCTCCAGCAGTCTGCTGTGAGCGTCGTCCACTCTTACCGGGTTTTCTTCACTTTGTTGAAGTTTGAGAGAGATCATCACGGAAGAGAGCACTCGGGGGTCGAGAGTTCCGCTTCCTTCGTCTTCTGCTGCTTCTACTGCCATCACTTTTCGCTGCAACGTTTCGATCATTGTTCGAAATTTCTACAGATTCGACATGACCTTGTCAAAACGGAAACTCTATATTCATCTCACGCAAACGGGTAAGAAAAGTTTTGCCGCAGCTTTCTGGTGAGAGAGAAGTGCGGCAGAAAAATTTTGTGAATTGGTTGTGGAAAAGTCCGCGAATCGCGTGGACAGAATGCTCTACAGGGCGGGAAAAAAGTTAGAGTGATTCAACCAGCTTCTTATAAGCGTCCGGGCTGAGCAGTCCGTCCATTTCGCTTGGATCTTGCAAATCGATCTTGACCATCCATGCCTTGTTGTAGGGGTCCTGGTTGGCCATGCCGGGCTCATCGGTGAGGGCGGTGTTCACATCCAGTACTTTGCCACTCACAGGGGAATAGAGATCGCTCACGGCCTTGATGCTTTCCACCACGCCGAAGGTATCGCCTCTTTTGAGCGTCTTGCCTTTGCTCGGCAGCTCCACGAACACCACTTCCCCCAAGGCATCCTGGGCATGATGGGTGATGCCGATCGTGGCCGTCTTGCCTTCCACATAGGCCCATTCATGGTCTTTGGTGTATTTCAGGTGAGCCGGAATTTTGTCGCTCATAAAGATCCCCTCCGTGAATCAGTTTCGCTTATAAAATGGCGTAGAAACAACTTCCGCCGGATAAAATTTGTCGCGCACCTTAATGCTGAGGCGCGTTCCGGGAGCGG
>DATBTF010000096.1:0-23353 GCA_036559405.1 Bdellovibrionota bacterium | reverse complement strand
AATCGGGGCGGGCGATCGTCCAGGCGATGGCGGTGGGCGGGTGGGCATGTACCACTGCCCTTGCCTGTGGGCACTTTTTGTAAATCTCGAGGTGCATCAGCCGCTCGGACGACGGATTGCCTGAGAGGATTTTATTATCGGGCGTGATCACCGCCATTTCTTCGGTCTTGGCGCGCGACTTGTTCAGGCCCGAAGGCGTGATGAGGATCTCATCTTCCGAAAGGCGCACGCTGATGTTGCCGTCGGCGGCAGCCAGATAGTTTTTGGCGCTCAAGGCGCGGCAGATTTCGAGAATTTGAGCGGAAGCGGTTTTTTTGTCGAAGTAAGCCATGGGGGAATCTTAACGAAAGCGAGGAGAAATGGCGACGCCGGAGAGATAGATCTCGGCCATTCTGGCCTCGCCCCTTCGGGCTCTTCGCTTCGCTCAGAGTCCAAAAATACCATCCTGATATTTTTGTCGAACTCCTTTCTCAGCTAAATCATTCTCCGGTACTCATTCCAGTGCAACCATTCTTTCTCCTTTTCCCCGCGCGCAGTTGCCCGAGCGGATACGCGAGGGATTGTTTGAGCACGGGGAAAAGGAGAAAGAATGGCGACCGTCGTAGCAGAGTAGACGAACTACTGGTTTGGGTCGAACAGTATCCAATTCGGTGGCGGGAACCAAGGCTTGATCTCGGTGAGCTGGCAAGACTGCGCTGGATTGAGGGGCTGACCCGAAAAGAACTGGCTAGGCGGTTTAAGCGTTCCGAAAGTGGAATTCAGCATTATTTCAAACAGTTGAATCGCTCCCGCAGGCGCTCTTGACCAATGTACGTCATTTGACGTACAATTATACAGTATACAGTGAAATATCGGGATGTCGAGCGGGCGCTCATAGATGCGGGCTGGTGGTTGAAGTCGAATGACGGCCCTCATGAGAAGTGGACCAACGGTCGGGATATAGTCCCGGTTCCTCGGCATAAAGAGATAAACGAGCATACTGCTCGAGGTATCCTTAAAAAGGCCAGGAATAACCCTGGACCTGTTCGATAAAGGTGGCGAGATGAGAATCGAAGGCAAGGTTTGGAAAGATGGAAAATTCTGGGTGGCGGCTCTCCCTGTGCTGGAGTTTTCTACCCAGGCGCTGAAGGCCTCCGAAGTCGAAATGATGATGGTGGATGCCGTGCGTACGGCAATGGATGATTCCAGGCTGCAGGTAAAATTTTTAAAAGCCAGCCAAGACGTGTGGGTTCTCGAATTTGAAGAGGCGAAAGATTTTGTAGTTTTCTTTTTAAAGCAGCTTCGGCTTCAGCAGGGACTCTCGATCGAGGAGGTCGCACGGCGGCTTGGTTTTAGATCTAGGGCATCTTATTTCCAATACGAAGTGGGAAGACGTGAGCCCTCCATTGGACAGTTCGAATCGATCGTAAAGGCCATGAGCCAGGATGCCTGGAAGGCGCTCAAGGTGGCGGCATAAAGAAATCCTGCCCGACTATCCGATGTTGTTGGGGATACTGCCGTCTCGTTTTGAAACTGGTGTCTCGATGCCGCGGATCAGTTTCACTGAATAACCCCGATAGTTGCCGGCTCGTATCAACGCCACGAGTTCTTCGCGGGAAAAAGTAAGTTTTTTCTGGAGATCGAAAAAGGTTTGGTTTCGGCCTGTGGGTGATTTCGATAAAGCAATGATTGGTTTCGAAAGACGCTTGGGCGCCTCTGTAGCGCCCGTGAACTCGCGAGGGTCAGCTGGATCTTTAATCAGCTCTCCGTTTTTGAGAGCCTTGTGAATTAACTTAAGAAGAGTTTTTTTGCCGCGCGTTTTCTTCCCATATTTTCTCCCGACTTTATTGTTCCATAGATCCATGTTTCGGGATCGCGGGTTCACCGCGTGCGAGTATAGGCCCCCGGGCCAGTACTCATTTGCCAGACCCAGAAAATTAGCCGTTTTCTCACCATGCACTTGCGTGAATACGCCACTGACATAGGCATGGCGGAATGCATCTACGTCGTTGTCATCTAAGCCTGGAGCCAATGGATCTATCTGGCCATCTTTTTTGCGCCTTGGTAGCCGGCGAATGTGAAGGTCGAAATAATCGTATGCTTCTTTGCGGGCTTCTTCTTTAAGTGGTTCGAAGGGGTCGATGCTCACACTATTTTTCCATTACAACGCGGAACAGAAGCCAGCTCATGCATCCTAGGGCGATGATGGCCGCAGCCAAATGCAGTGTCCACCAAAGATAAAAAATACCAATCATGGTTGGAAGAAGAATGGCTACGGAAACGAAACGTAGCTTACCTTGAATCTTAATCGTCGCTAGCCATAGTCCAAAGTGTCCCTGCAGGGTTGCGTTGATTGCCTTGGCCAACCGCGTATGCCAAGGAAGGTACCCATCCATGTTGAACATGAACCAGAATCCATAAACCATGGAACAGGCTATAAAAGCATAAATAAAGCCTAGCGTGGGTCGCAGCTTCAGGCGCATAGCCGGTCTCGACAGGGTTTCCATGAAGGTAATTGTATGAAAATCACCAATAGGCAGCAATCAATGCATGGCTCGGAATTGACTGGCTGCTCGATTCTCTTGAAAAAGTTCGCATACTCTTACGTGCGTTTTTTGTATCTGTTTGATTTTTCTAAATTAAAAAATTTGGTGACGCCGGAGAGATTCGAACTCCCGACCAACTGGTTCGAAGCCAGCTACTCTATCCAACTGAGCTACGGCGCCTTGAGTCTAGGGAGTTTTTGCCAAAGCGCCCTCGCGTTGTCCAGGAATAAAGCTCCTAGCGGAGCAGTTCGAGCAGCACTTTCTCCGCCCGGAAGTGGCCGCCGAATCGGAAAGCCCAGGAGTTCGATTTTCTGGTCACAGGAGTGCCGTGGCCGGAGAAAGCGTAGGAAGTTTTGCCGGGCCTGGTCTCTACCGTGGTGCAGCGGCCCAGGCAGAATGCCAGCTCGCCCCTGCGCTCCAGGCTCTTGCCGATGAGAATCGCCTTGTCCAGCTTCATTCCCTGAAAGGTGCCGAGGTCCACGAGTTGCCGGAGCGCCAGTTCCTGCCCGTCGCGAAATGTGCGGTGCACTTCCGCCGTGACACGCGTTCCTTTACGCGGCTGGGTGGGCGGCAGAGAGGGCTGGGTTGGCTCGTTCGGCTGGCGTGGGCCCTCCTCCGGGGGAGTCGGAGGCGTGGGCGGCCGAGGCTGAGTGCGCTCGGGCGGGCGCGGCGGAGTGGGAGGCTGAGTGCGCTCGGGCGGGCGCGGCGTTTCCTGGAGGGGAACGAGCCGCAGGCCCACGGATTCCACCACCACATTTCCGCGGATGTGAAAGAGCGGATCCGTGAGGTTTTCAGTGATTCGCCTTGCCGAAGCGGGAAGTTCGAACACCAACTTGGAGCTTTCCGGTCCGATCGCCTGGAACGGAGTCACGTCCACGCCGCCCATTTGCACCGCTACCAGCCCCATCCCGCTCTCCGACTTCGCCTGCAGCTGGAGCTTGGAGATGCTGCGGCCTTGGAAGCGTGGTCCGATGCCGATCAGGGGAAGAATGCTGAGGCGGTTGTCGCCCATCAAGGTTTGGTTCACTGGCCGTATAAGAAATCCCTCGTCGATGGAGGTGTACACGGAGCCAGGAAAAGCTACGGCAAAGAGGAGAGCGAGAATTCGGATCATGATTCCCTCCACGCAAAAATACAGACTGGTTACCGGGAGCAACCCGTATGCCAGCAGCGGAAATGCTGAAAGCGGAAGGAAATCCCGCTTTCGGATTTGAACACTCGGAAACTTTGGCGTTTCCCCATGCCAAAACGAGCAAACAAATTGTTATCTATGACCAAAGGCAGTTCGTGTGGGGTACAATTTAGGAAGGCTGACGAATCGATCATGGAGGATCGGTGCGAGTGCGTGTATTTACCGTCGGCTTCCTGGGCTGCCTCGTGCTTGCAGGATGCAGCAGCCAAAGGAAGCTTTCCCGCATTGAGACGCGCGAACCTGCCGCTGTGCGCAGCGTGCCGGCCCTTTCCGCTCTGCGAGCGCGGCTCGTTGGCGTGCAGAAATTTTCCGCTCATTGTCCCTCGGAGGTCCGCCAGCTCCTTCCCGTGCTGATTCTGGAAAAAGTGCGGCCGCCGGCGTGCCCTGAACGCCTGACTGCTGCGTTCGCGGCGGTGAGGGGATTCTTGCGCCTCGAAGAGCTTTCCGCCGTTGAAGGCCTGCTGGGAGGCCAGTGCCGTTCCCTGGCTTCTTTCGACGAAAGCCTCATTTTCCTGATGCAGGAACAGCAGACTAGCCCGACCCATCCCGGAGGACGGGAAAATTTCGCCACGCATGTGCCCGTCAATGAGGAAGAGGTGGCCATGCGGGCGGCGCTGCGGAACGAGCTGTTCGCGGAGCACGAAGTTCATGAGCCCTTCTCGCAATGGGTACGTGTGAACGGCGAGTATGTCCTTACGGAAGACCTTTTGGGCCTCCTCGAACCTCTCGTCACAGGGCAGTCATGCCGACTGTCGGACCAGGAAGTCGATCAAAGCTTTCGCACGCTTCACAGCCTTGAGGAGCTGGTACGTATTTATCCCGAAGGGGATCCGCAGCGGGTACAGGAAGAAACGCTGCTGCGCGGAATCCATAAGATCGTCGAACGAAAAATCCAGGAGTTTTTTCGCCCATGAATCATCGGAACCGCGCTTTGGTGCTTACAGGTGGTGGCGCGAGAGGGGCCTACCAGGCAGGTGTGCTGAAGTATATCGCCGAGAATTTTCCCGAGGCCCGCTTCGAGACCCTCGTCGGATCCTCCTCCGGCGCGATCAATGTGGCAGGGCTGGCCTCGTTCGGGGGCGGAGTGGCCGAAGCCGGCCCTTACGTGGCTTCACTCTGGAGCCAGCTGGAGATGAACCAGGTGTTCCGCACGGATTTTTTATCCTTGGCGGGCATCGGGCTACGCTGGCTTTACGACGTTACTTTCGGCGGCCTTGTGGGCCGTCCCGCCGCGCACTATCTCGTCGACACCCGCCCGCTTCGGAAGCTGCTCACACGCATTTACCGTCCTGAGGGAGTGCGCGAGGCACTCGCCGCTGGCAAGCTCAAGAATGTGGCGGTGAGCGCCACCGAAGTGTATACCGGAAACCTCGTGACTTTCGTGCAGTCCCTGAGCTGCCGGCCGTGGCACCGGGCGCGGCGCCATGCCGTTTGCACCGACATCACCGTGGACCACATTCTCGCCTCCGCTGCAATTCCGCTCCTTTTCCCTTCCGTGCTGGTGGGGAACCGTCAATACGTAGACGGCTGCATCCGCTCCACCTCGCCTCTGGGGCCCGCGACCCGCCTGGGAGCCGAGAAGATCCTGGCCGTTGGAGTTCGCCGTTTCTACATGCGCGAGAGCGGGAATTTCTCCGATGCGCCACTCGCCACCAAAGAGCGCCAGCCTTCGGCCGCGCAGCTTGGCGCTCTGGTGCTGAACTCGCTTTTCGCCGAAGCTCTCGACGCCGACGTGGAGCACCTCGAACGCTTGAACAGCATGGTGCCGGATTCGCGCGGCGGCTCCTTCGGCATGCGTAAAATCGACGTGATGGTGATCCGGCCTTCGGAGGACCTGGGTGAGCTCGCCACCCATTACTTCCGCCTTGTGCCTCCATTCATCCGCTTCTTGCTGCGGGGACTCGGCTCGGAAGAAGGCGACTCCAGTGACGTCCTCAGCTATTTGCTTTTCGTTCCGGAGTTTCTCCAGAAGCTCGTGAGCCTCGGCTATAACGATGCGCGCGCGGAACATGACCGACTGAAGCGTTTTCTCGTCGATTAAACGCCAGTTTGCCATCCCCAGAATCAGTAGCCCCTTTCCTTTCATTTCCGATTCGGCGATGCTCAGCACGTGGAGATCTTTCTTGTCCGACATGGAATCGCCGAAGACGCGGAAACCGCAGGGAGCGCCGGGCGCAGCGATGCGCAACGGCAGCTCACGGACGAAGGAAAGGAAAAGACCGCCAAGGTAGCGCGCTCGTTCCGCAAGCTGGTCAAACGGATCGACGTGATCTTTCACAGCCCTTACGTAAGAGCGGTGGAGACCGCGAAGATTTTTTCCCAGGAATTCCCCGGCGCAAAGCTGATCGGCGCGAAAGGCCTCACGCCTCACGACGAAGCCAAATACGCGCTGCCGCTACTGAGTGGGATCGGCTCGGAGGAGTGCGTGATGGTGGTGGGTCATGAACCTCACCTGAGCTCGCTGGCCAGCCTGCTGCTTACCGGCAAGGATTCTCCAATACTCGAGTTCAGGAAGGCGGGGATCGCCGCCATTGAATGCCAGGGGCCGCTGCAGAACTGCCGCCTGCAGTTTCTGCTCGTCCCCAAAGCGCTATAAATCTTTCGTTTTAAAGCTCAGCTGCAGCCCATGGAATTGCCGCAATTGAGGCAACGATAGCAGGCTCCGTTCCGTACGGTGGTATGTCCGCAGGTGGAGCAGGCCGGGGCATCGCCCATGAGATTTCCGTAGAGCTGGTCGGGCGCGTCTGAGTCGTTGTATTCGTCGGTTTCGATTTTTTCGAATTTCGGCTCGGAACTCTTCGGCATGTCAACTCCGGGGAGAGTGGGTTGCGGCCCGCGCTCTTGTTTCACCGGTTTGACATGCACGAAGTCGGTGCGCCCGAGATACTCCATCCCGAGGAGGCGGAACACGAAGTCCACCACCGAGGTCGAATTTTTGATGTTCTCGTGCTCGACCATGCCGTTCGGCTCGAAGCGCGTGAAGATGAAGGTATCCACGAACTCGTCGAGCGGAACTCCGTACTGCAGGCCCTTGGAAATGGCGATGGCCAGGCAACTTAACATCGAGCGGAAGGCTGCGCCTTCTTTGTGCATGTCGATGAAAATTTCCCCCAGGCGCCCGTCGGCGTATTCTCCTGTGCGCACGTAAACTTTTTGTCCGCCTACCTTGGCCTCCACGGTGAAGCCGGCGCGCTTCCTGGGCAGCGGGCGGCGCTTCATCTTGGGGATCATCCGCAGCTCTTCTGCTCTCGCCAGGGCCTTGGCGATGATGCGCTCCAGGTCGTCCGGCTTGATTTGCGAGATATCGGCCTCTGCGAGGGAGCGCGGCTCCTCTTTCTTGTCTTTCGACGAGGAAGAGAGAGGCTGGCTGAGCTTGCTGCCGTCGCGGTAGATGGCGATCGCCTTCAAGCCGAGCTTCCAGCCTTCCATATAGATATGCTGGATGTCCTTCTCCGTGGCCTCGTTCGGCAGGTTCACGGTCTTGGAGATCGCTCCCGAAAGAAAGGGCTGGGCCGCGGCCATCATTTTCACGTGGCTCATGGGCGGGAGGAAGCGTACTCCCTTCTTCCCGCATTTGTTGGCGCAGTCGAAAACCGGCAAGTGTTCCGGTTTGAGGATCGGGCAGCCTTCCACCGTCATCCGGCCGCAGATCTCCTCATTGGCCTCTTCGATCTGGGCATCCGAGAATCCCAGGGTGCGCAAAAGGTGGAAGGCCGGCGATGCCGCCGCTTCGGGGCTCAGGCCCAGCTTTTTCAGTGTCTCCTCGCCCACGTTGTAACGGTTGAAGGCGTGGGACAGCTCGAAGGTTCCCGGCAGAGCGGCTTCAATCCGCTTGATGTCGCTCTCGTCGAGGCCCTTACTGAGCAGGCTGATGCGGTTGATATGTGGCGAGCCTTCCAGCGTGAGCGTTCCCACGACGAACTTCACGATGTCCTGGATCTCCCGGCCGGAATAACCCAATCTCTTAAGTGCGGTGGGTACGCTCTGGTTTACGATCTTGAAGTAGCCGCCGCCGGCAAGTTTTTTGAACTTCACCAGAGCGAAGTCGGGTTCGATACCTGTGGTGTCGCAGTCCATGAGCAGGCCGATGGTGCCAGTGGGAGCGAGCACCGTGGCCTGAGCGTTGCGGTAGCCATGCTTTTTCCCGAGCTGAAGGGCATTGGTGAGGCATTCTTTGGCGGCCATGCGGAGATCGTCAGGGCAGGCGCTGGGAATGCCGTCGGCGGCGTCCTTATGCATCTGCATCACTTTCAGCATCGGCTCGCGGTTTTTGGCATAGCCGGCGAAGGGACCTTTCACTGCAGCGATTTCGGCGCTCGTGGCGAAGCCCTCGCCATGCATGATGGCCGTGATCGCCCCGCACCAGGCGCGGCCGGCGTCGCTGTCGTAGGGAATGCCGTTCACCATCAGGAGAGTTCCGAGGTTCGCGTAGCCCAGGCCCAGCGGGCGGTAGTCATAGGAGTTCTGCGCGATTTTCTTCGTGGGATAGGAAGAAAGGCCTACGAGGATTTCCTGCGCCAGAAAAAATGTTCTGCAGGCGTGGCGGAATCCGTCCACATCGAAGGATCCGTCGTCGCGCGAATATTTCATCAGATTGATGGAAGCAAGGTTGCAGGCGGAATCGTCGAGGAACATATATTCCGAGCAAGGGTTCGAGCCGTTGATTTTGTCGGTGGCCGGGCAGGTGTGCCAGCGGTTGATGGTCGTGTCGAACTGCACGCCCGGATCGGCGCAGGCCCAGGCCGCGTAGGAGACCTGCTGGAAGAGGTCACGGGCGCGCATGGTTTTATGCACGGCTCCCGTAGTGCGCAGGCGGGTTTCCCAGTTTTTGTCTTCCACCACCCGCTCCATGAATTCGTCGGAGAGGCGCACGGAGTTGTTGGAGTTCTGCCCGGCTACAGTGCGATAAGCTTCGCCGTTGAAGTCGGCGGAATAGCCGGCATCGATCAATGCGGCCACCTTTTTCTCCTCGTGTACCTTCCAGTTCACGAATTCCTCGATTTCGGGATGGTCCACATCGAGGCTGACCATTTTGGCGGCCCGTCTGGTGGTGCCGCCGCTTTTGGTGGCTCCCGCTCCGCGGTCGAGCACTTCGAGAAAGCTCATCAGTCCCGAGGAAAGGCCGCCTCCGCCCAGGAGCTCCATCGAGCCGCGGATCTTGGAGAAGTTCGAGCCCGTGCCCGAGCCAAATTTGAAAATGCGGGCTTCGTTTTTCGCCAGCTCGAAGATGCTCATTAAATCATCGTCAACGCTCTGGATGAAGCAGGCCGAAGCCTGGGGGCGCGAATAGGAGTCGGGCGTCTCATCCATCGCCGAGGTTTTTTCGTTGAAGAAGAAGTTCCCACCGCTGCCGAGGATTCCGTAGCGGTGATAAAGCCCCACGTTGAACCATACGGGAGAGTTGAAGGCTCCGCGCTGGGTGACCATGAGGTAAGACAGCTCGGCCTCGAAACTATCGGCATCGGCGGCTGAGGCGAAATAACCGTGCTTCTCGCCATGCTCACGGATAGTGCGGGCGATCCGGAACACGAGCTGCTTTACGGAGTTTTCGCTGCCTATTTGCGGCACTCCCGCTTTGCGGAAGTATTTGGAAATGGCGATGTCGCTTGCCAGCTGGGACCAATCGCGCGGCACTTCGGCATTCTTAGTCTCGAACACGACAGATCCATCGGGATTGGTGATTTTGCTGGAGCGGCGCTCGTAGGTCACTTCGTCCAGGGGGTCGATGCCGGGTCGTGTGTGAATGCGGGAGAAAACAAGGCCGCCCGATGAGGATTCGCCCGGTTTTTTCCGGCTGTCGTCCTGTCCGCTTTTGGGCGGAATGCCACCCTTTTTGCCCTGCTTTTTGCCTTTTGAAAACGCGTCGGCTCTTGAGTCCATGGTTAACCCCCCCAGTAACACAAACATCGATGTTTTATTGGAAAATGCCGGCCGCTAGCAGCGCGGGACCGTGGGACCGGGAAAGAGAAGAGCGATTCCCGTTAGCATCCTGCCGAACGTGTCCACATACCTGGTAGAGTAACCAATTCGACCCCCCTTTGAATAGAGGTATACGCGGGATGCTGCCGCGGATTTTGAGCGAAAAATTCGGGAAGATCTCCACATCATCCCCTTGGGGAAAAGTGGATAAGGCCGCGAAATCTTGCGTCAAGTCCGTGAACTTCTTGATCTAGTTGCAAATGTTCCCTTGGGAGAAAGCCCATTCGCCTTTCCCTGCAACTTATTATTCACCTTTGTTAAGAAGGGCTAGCGGATCTTGTCTCGTGCCCGGTTCAGCGTGGACGCCAGGCCGTGGTAGACGTCGTCCGTGCGGAGCTGCACGGGGAAGCGGTCTTCCTCCACCGCGCGGCTGAACACAAAGATCATCGTGCTCATGTAGCGGCTGATGCCGATCCCGATCACGAAGTAGACCGCCAGCGAAATCAGAGTGGTGATGGTAGTGGCGTCACGGAGCACTTCCTGCTGAGCTTGGAAAAAGTGCGAGGCAGTAACCAGGTTCTTGGCTCTCACGAGGTCGATCGCGAGCCCGATGATCCGCTCGTAAACCGTGCCGATGATCATGCCCATGAAATACCCTGTAACTACGCTCAGCGCCCCGAAACTCACCCAGAACTTCACCAGGAAAAAGAGGCTGGCCATCAGCTTATTGCTTGGCATCCCCGCCTGCTGCTGGCCGCCGCTTTTCACGCGCAGGGCGAACAGCCAGATCACCCGGTCGAAGTAGGGGCTTTCCGAGAGCAGCCGGTTGGTGGGCTGGAGCTGGTCGGGACGGGAGAGCGCCATCTCCATGGTGCGGGTGGCGTTCATGAAGGGCGCGCTCGCCCACCGCATTACGATCACGGATACGATCGTCGTTACCACAAGCTGGAGCAGAACAAATCCGGTGAGGCTCATGGTTTTGGATTGCACCTGGCTGTAGTAGGCGTCGCGCACCTGCTCGTCGACGATCAGGCCGTTGGCCTCCAGGTAGTACAAATTGAGTTTAGCGAAGACAGATAGCAGGAGGAGCAGGATGGTGCCGCAAAGCAGGGGCACCGCGACGAGCATCGCGATCTGCCGCAGATGGTAGCGTGCGATCGGGCCGAGCGGGGCGATAATGGTGCGGTTGGTGAACTTGGACGTGGAAAGGGAAGCGGTTGCGGTTTCGGTGGTCATGGGAAATGTCCTCTTACTTACATTTCCTCAGGAGCCCTCATGCAAAGCAAGCCCAAAGTGTTTCCCAATACCTGGCGAAAAGCAGCTACAAGACCGAGTTTCTCCGCCGTCTCTTCACGCGGGGCGTTCTCGTCGAGAACTCTTACCTGGCGATAGAATCCGTTAAACGCTTTCGCAAGGTCGAGAGCGTAGTTCGACACGATGGAAGGCTTGTTGAGCCGCTGCGCTCCCTCGACGGCCATTCCCAGGCGTCCGAACTGTTTCATGAGCGAGAGGGCCGCCTCGGATTCGGCGAGCACCTTGCTTTTTCCGGGGGTGCGAGGTTCGAAACCTTTCTCCTTGGCCTGCCGTAGGATCGAACACGCTCGCGCGTAAGTGTACTGCACGTACGGACCGGTATCGCCCTCGAAGTCGAGCACGCGTTCCCAGTCGAATTCCACGTCCTTGAGGCGGTCGGTGGAAAGATCGTTGAAGACCACGGCTCCGACGCCGACGATCTCAGCGGCCTCGGCTTTTTCTTTCAGGTCCGGATTCTTCTGATTGATGATCTCCACGGCCTTGTCGCGTGCTTCGTTCAGCACTTCCTCGGCCAGGATCACCTTGCCCTTGCGGGTGCTGAACTTCCCGTCCTTGAAACGGTAGAGTCCGTAGTTCACGTGCTCGAGGGTTTCGGCCCATTTGTGGCCCATCATTTTCAGCACGGTGAACACCTGGCGGAAATGCAGGGCCTGCTCGTTCCCCACCACGTAGAGGCAACGGTCGAATTTGAAATGACCGTGGCGGTAAATGGCGGCGGCGAGGTCGCGAGTGGCGTAGAGCGTGGTGCCGTCTCCGGTGATCACGAGGCAGGGGGGGATGTCGTCGCCAAGCATCACCACCTGGGCGCCTTCCGAGAGCGTCAGAAGATTCTTCTTTTTCAGCTCGGTAACCAGCGCTTCCACTTTGTCGATGTAAAAACTTTCGCCGATATAGTGGTCGAACTGCACGCCGAGGCGGTCGTAAACTTTGTCGAGACCCTCGATGCTGAGCTCCCGGAAACGCTTCCAGAGCGCTGTGAGTTCGGGGTCTTTGTCCTCGATCTTTTTGAACAGCAGCCGTGCCTCTTTGTCGATGGCAGGATTGCTTTCTTCTTCCTGGTTCACGCGAACATAGAGCTTGGTGAGGTAATTGAGCGGATCTTTCTCGAGTTCCTTTTCGTCGCCGTAATGCTGGTAGCCCCAGGCCACGCGCCCGAACTGCGAGCCCCAGTCGCCCAGGTGGTTCACGGAGATCGTCGTGAAACCGGCTGCCTTGTAGATATTGTTCAGCGCCTGGCCGAGGATGGTGTTCCGAAAATGGCCGATATGCAGCTCCTTGGCCACGTTGGGGCTGGAGTATTCGATGAGCACTTTCTGGCCTTTGCCGGCCTCCGAGTGCCCGAACCGGGTGCCCTGCGCTTTCACGTCGGAAACGATCGCAAAGGCGGCGGAGGCGCTGAGGCGGAAGTTCAGGTAGGGCCCGAGCGGCCGTATCCATTCGAAGTCAGGGTCTTGCTGCGTAGAAAGTTTCTCACTCAGGTCTTTCGCGACCAAGGGCGGGGCCTTCCTGAGTGCCTTGGCTACCTGGAAGCAGGGAAAAGCAATGTCGCCCTTGTCTTCCGTGGGGGGACGTTCGAGCAGTTGCAGTACCTGCTGTTGACTGAGGCCTGATTCCGAACCGAGAGCCTCGGAAATAAGTCGGCTGGCTTTGGCCAGATATTGGATCATAGGGGTCAAACATAGCAGACGGAACCGCTCATTTCCAGCCGGACTAAAGCAGGAAATCGCCTCAATCCCAGAGGCGAAAAGCCGATAGGTATTCAGGGTGCCCCGCATGCGAATTGTTCCTTTTCTGCTCTTCTTTTTTTCTCTCAGTCTGGCCGGCCTCAGTGGCTGCAGCCAAAGCCCCGGCACGTGGTGGAAGTCGTTGAACGATAAGGCCGGCCGCCTCAGCCAGGCGGAGGCGAACTACAAGGCGCTCGAACATGAGCATGAGCGCCTCAAGAAAGACTATTTCCGCCTCGAGAACGACTACATGGAGCTGCGGGCGAAGGTGGAGAGCAGCGAGGCTGGTGAGCGCAACCTGAAGGCCACAGGCTCCCTCACAGGCCGCTCGCCGGCGTCGATTTCGTACGAGGTGCCCAAGGGCCTGCGGTCGGAAGACATGCTGGTTCTCGCCTATGAGCACTTTCACGAGCAGCGCTTTCCCGAGGCCGCTGTAACCTTCGAGTCATTTTTGAAGCGCCCGGAGAGCGCCGCGCTGGCGGATGCCTACGCGTTGTATACGGCGGGGGTTTCCTGGTTCCAGCTCGGGAACTTTCACAAGGCACGGGAGTATTTCGAAGAGGCGAGAAACAGCGCCTCCGGGGAACAGAGGGAAAAGATCAACAAGAAAGTGGATCTCTGGCTCCGCACGATTGATCGCAAAACGAAAGGTGGGGGCACCTTAGGAGGATGATCATGATGAACGCAAGGATGCTGTTGGTGGTTTTGGCGCTGGGAACGGCGCAAGCGGGTGCGAACGAGACAGCGCACCACGAAGAAGACGCTCACGGGCAGATTCACGACGCTCCCGCGAAGAGCGCAGCACACAAAAAAGAAGAACACATTGCATCCGGACTCGTGGTCGCGATGGACACCGCCAGCGCCAAATCGTTGCGGGTGGGAGAGATTTATACGGCGGGAGGAAAGCCTGCCGTGCTCGTGGGCCGCCTCAACCAGCGCTTCGAGCTTTCGCCCCATTCCGTGGTCGAGTTCGACGAGCAGTCCAATTTCCGGCTGCTAAGGGGATCGGCTGTTGTGGAGAGCCACGACGAAGCTTCCCTCAGCACGGCCGGCGCCCGCGTGCAGTTCGTGGGGAAAACCCTCGTTTCCTATGACCATAAAGAGAAAAGCTCGAGCGTGTTCGTGCTCGAGGGCGAAGCGCGCCTAGTGAATCCGCATCGCGCCGACGGAACCCTACGTCTCTCGCGTTTCCGCGGCGCAACCCTCGTGGTGGGCGAGATTTTGCCCCAGCTCATCCGCCAGCTCGATGTGGGAATGGTGAACAGCTGGCTCGCTGGCTACTCCTGGCCCGAGGCGAAGCGGAAAGAATTGCTCAATGCCATGCCCGGCCAGCCGGTGGTGGTAAAGAAAGAGACCGCCAAGCACCTCGAGGAAACCAAGATCGAAGATTATTTCTCGTCGATCGACACGGCCGACGAACTGCACCAGCCCGACTATTACGAAAAGAAATTCGACGACCCGGATAAGGTGGTGGCCGAACAGAATTCCAAGAGCGGCGCCGGCAAAGTGCTGAGTCCGGAGGAGGCTGCTCTAATCTCCCTGCCGAAAACCCAGATCGATCTCGGCTTTGACCTCGGCCCGGAATTCCTTACGGCCGAGGAGAAGCAGAAAGAGGTGGCCGGCGTGGACACCCGCAAGCCCGCGTCCAGGGGCCCTGCTTCGGTTTCTCCGTCGACGGTGGCGAAAGCCCGGAAAAAGAAAGCGGTGGTAGTGCAGGGTGATCCCGATGTGAATCTCGTGCTCGAGCGTTTACGTCAGGTGAGGAGCGCTAATCCCGCGATTTCCCAGGTGCCGGCCCGCGGACGTGGTCCCGCTTCGGTTGCCACCCCCGTGGTACCTGACCCCGTATACGACTATTCGCAGAATTTCTGATTTGCCCACTCCCATCACGGAGGCGTATCCTTAAACTAGGATGGGCGTTTCCATGGATGGAAAGAAAGTCCGCTTCTTCATTCCTCTTTTCGTGTGCGGCCTCTTGGCCTGCGTTTCCGCGCAAGCTGCCGTGATCGAAATCTCCGCCATGCTGGCCTATAGTACCTCCGACTTCGAAGACGGCTACCACAGCCTCCAACGCCGTTATACGGGCACCATCGACTTCAAGTTCACGCCGGTTTCGGCTCTGGAATTTGAGTACACCGACAGCACGACTCGAATCACCTTTCCCACCACCCTCGGCGGCTATATCGCTTTGCCCACCCGCCAGGTGACGAACTACAAAGACCAAGTGTACTCCTTCAACTGGGTGCAGAACCTGGTATCGACGAAGTGGATCCTGCAGCCGTACTTCGTGATCGGGGGCGGAAAAATGCACCGGGTGGTCACCGTGGATCTTCCCGAATACCGCTATAGCGAAAAGAGCTCGCAGAATCTCACCACCGGCACCGGCGGATTGGGCGTGCGCCTGTTTATGACAAAGGCCATGGCCGTCAAAGCCGAAGCCAAAACCTACGTGCCCGAATTCCGCTTTTCGAAGTGGAAGGAAAACCAGATGCTGAGTCTGGGGCTTTCCTGGGCGTTTTAACGTATAACTAGAGAATGCGGTTTATTCTTTCAGCGGGAACGCTTTGTCTGGCGCTCTCGGGCTGTTCGAGCGTGGGCTATCTTGCCGAGAGCGGGATCGGGCAGTGGAAGCTCTTCAACCGCGCCCGTCCGCTCAATGAAATAATGGCAAGTCCCAACACCTCGGGAGCTACCCGCCACGGGATTCAAATGGTCGGAAAGGCGAAGGCTTTCGCCGTGAACGAACTCGGCCTCAAGGCCACGAAGAATTACGAGACTTTCGTGCAGCTCGACGCTCCCTGTGTGAGCTGGGCTGTTTCCGCCTCCCATCCTCTATTGCTGGAAGAGAAGAAATGGAAATTTCCGATCGTCGGGGAGATTCCATATCTGGGCTTTTTCAAAAAAGAGAGCGCGCACAAAAAGGCAAAGGAACTGGAGGAAGAAGAAACCCCCAAGCCCGACACCTGGGTGCGTTGCGTGCCGGCCTTCAGCTCGCTCGGCTGGTTTCCGGATCCGCTCTACAGCTCGATGATCACTGGCAAAGACCACCATATCGTGGATCTCGTGGTGCATGAGAGCCTGCATGCGACGGTGTGGGTGAAGGGAAGCGTGGACTTCAACGAGAAGCTCGCCAACTTCGTGGGTCTTGAGGGCAGCATCCGCTATGTCGAGAAGGAACGCGGCGTGGCCGGCGTGGCGGAGGTGCGCGCCGAGGTGGTGGAGCAGAAGGTATTCGCCGATTTTATGAAAGAGACCGTGGACCGTTACAAAGCCACGGTGAAAACGATGGCCAACAAAGAGACATTTTATAAAAACCTGCAGGCAAGCTATCTCTCCTTCTCTCAGGCGCGACAGAAGAAGGGCGAGAAGTTCCAGGTGTCCAAGGGCGACAAGCTGAACACCTGGAACAATGCTGCGCTTCTGGCCTATTCCAACTACTACTCGGACTATTCCGTATTCGAGCGGATGCTGAAAAAATGCGGCGGCTCGCTCGGCCGCTTCGTGGCCTGGATCGCGGGGATCCAGAAAAAAGACGAGGACGCGTTCAGCGCGTCCCCGGAAGAGTATCTTGTGAAGCTGGAAGCAGCTTCGGTTTGTCCGTAAAGGTTACACTCTCCCTAAAACTTTCTTTTTCTCTTCCTCGAACTCTTCCTTGCTGAGCGCTCCTCGCTCATAGAGCGACTGCAGGCGCTCAAGATCCGAGAGCTTATGGCCTTTCGTGGGGTTCAGCTTTTCCGAACGGAATACCTCGCGCATGGTGTCCATCCACGCATCCACCACCGGCATCTCCACGCGGCCATAAACCACTACGGTCTCGGCCACGAGGTCGTGCAAGGCCTGGCGCTTTTCCGTGAAGAGAGCCAGGAGGTGGGGGACGAAAAAGAGGGCGGAGGAGATCAGCTTCATCAGCGCGCGGATCATGGCGGAGCGGAAGGAGATCCGGCCGCCGTCCACGGCGTTTACTTGAATCCCCATCAGCTTTTTCCCGATCGTGGCTCGTAGCACGGACGATTCCAGAAAGGGAGCGTAGAGAAAGTAGGCCACGATTCCGCCGATCACCGGGATCACGCTGCCCATGATGCAGGCCGGGATCAGCAAGATCAGGCAGTCCAGGAAGGCCGCGCCTAACCGCCGCGAATAAGAGGCGTATAAGCTGGTTACGAATTCTGAGTTCTGGGTCATGTCGGTGGTGGTCATGGGTTTCTCTTTCTTTTCCTTTTCTTAGTTGCTGATCTTGCCGTTGGTCACGCGGATTTTCGCCGTATAGTCGGGATTCGCGTCCGAGTTGGGGTGATCCGCTTTGCCGCGCTCCACGGAAAAGTCGTAGGCGAATTTGGTTCCGTCGGCGGCATTGAAGCTCACCTTACCGTTCGTCAGGTTGGCGTCGACGGAAAATTTGGCCTGTTCAAAATTGACCTTGCCGTTGGTGCCGCCTACGTTGAGCTTCACGCCCTGGGGTACGTAGACCTCGCACTTCACGCCGGCGAAGCCGGTGAGGTCCAGGCTTTTCGTGCCGTCTTTAGTGGCCAGGCCCTTAGGTGGCGTGCCTTTGCCTTTGCATTCCCAGCGCAGCTTTTTGCCGTCAGCCGTATTCACGCTCATCTTGCCGCTGCCGAAGTAAATGCCGAGCGGATTGCCAGGAGCGAAGGTTTCCGTCGACTCGCCCTCGAACTTAGCAAAGTCTCCGAAGCTGATATCGCCCTCTCCTTCGATCTGGATGAGTCCGCCGAGCAGGGAAACTTTTTCTTCGGACTCGTTCACCTGCACCAGGGGAGCGAAGCGGAAGGCCAGCACCATTACGAAGGTGGCGGCAATGCCCATAGTGCCGAGGAAACCAATCACCAGCCACTTCACGATCGGACTCACCGGCGGTTTGGCCGGCTTTAGGCCTCTCTCTAGCAGATAGCGGTTAGCCACCACTTCGGCGGGGCCTAGGGCTTCGAGCACGGTATCCATTGCGGGCTTGGGATCGCGATCGAGGGCGGAGAGCACGTGGCTCTTGATCTCGGTTACGATATCAGCCCGGTCGCTCACGGGGATCGGGGTGAGCACGCGGTCGAGGGTGGCGAGGTAGTTTTCGAGCCGGGGATCAGTAGGCATGGGTCATTCCTTTCATTTCGTACGGCGTAAGAGCCCTTGGTAAATCTTCACCATGTGCTCAAACTCTGTGTTCATTTCGTCCAGAAACTTTTGGCCCTCTTTGGTGAGGGAGTAGAACTTGCGGGGGTGGCCCTTGAGGTTCTCGGTCTCCCAGATCGCGCTGAGGGGGCCGTCTACCGTCATGCGGTTGAGGAGGGGGTAGAGCGTGCCCTCCTTCACTTCCAAGCCGAGCGCTTCCAGCCTCTCGAGGATCTCGAAGCCGTAGAGGCGCTCGTGGTCGCGGATCAGCAGGAAGATGCAGAGCTCGAGGTAGCCCTTGCGGATCTGTGCGCGCCAATTTTCAGTAGGAAGTGCCATGTACATATACCTAGCAATGCTAGGTAACATAGTCAAGCTAGGTATGGTGTTTTGCCTAACGGGCAACAGGTAGGGGATGTAAGTGGCTGAAGAGAAAAGCAAAAAGCCAGGACCTATTGGTCCTGGCTTTCGTGAAACAGGTTGGGAATCGATTAAAGAGCTGGAGCCGAGGCGTCTTCGGCCTGTTCTTCTCCCGCATTGGCTGCGGGCGCAGGAGCTGAATTCTTCCCGTCTTCGTTGATACGGAAATCCTTGCGAGCATCTCCAGAGAGGCTGAACGTGAGATCTTTGCCGTCGTCTTTCGCTTTCTGGAACAGCTCTTCGAGTTTCACGGCTTCGCTTTGGCAGATGAACTGGGAGTTCCAGTAAGAGAGCGAGCGGTATACGTTGTACGGATTTCTCTCCACCACTAGGATGCCGTCGTAGGTGCACCAGGCTCTCAGGTCCTTGGGGGAAATGACGAGCTTGCCATCGATCTTAAAGCCGCCGTCCAGGGCGCGGAGATCGGCCTGCAGACGGATGCTGTTCTTCGTGGCCCGAGCGGCCATGATGGCGGTGGTAAGGCGGTACTCTGCATGCTGGCAGTCGATTTTGCTGTCCTGCTTTTCTTTGAGCACGGTTGTGCCGTCTTTGGTTACATAAAGAGTATTTTTGAACAGGCCGCCGCAGCTGGCTTCGAGTTTATCTGCGGAGAGAATTTGCTGCTTCTGCTCGGACTGCGCTTCAGCCTGGGCGGGGAAGGAAGCGAGAAGGGCTAAAGCAAGGATCAGGTTCTTCATCTGCATTTTCCTGTAAAAAAAGCCGCTCCTAAATTCTTAGAAGCGGCTCTTGTTTTGATTCGTTAACTCTTACAGCGGGCTGGTCGAGCTGGTTTGCACCAGAAGCTTGCCGCTCCAGCGGTGGCTCAGCGAGGGGTTCTGCTGGTTCACGAACACCGAGCGACGGCAGCCGGGGTAGCTGTTGTAGAGCGGGTTCGTGGGCACCTGGGCGCCGGTGTTCGGATCATAGTAGTAGAAGGGGTTCGGAGCGTAGGTGCAGTAGTAGTCGCTCTTGGGATTCTTGATCATGATCTGCACGCTGCCCGGGGGAATGTAGGCCGAGAGGTCGAGCACGTTCGAGCTTTCACCCACTACGCCGTAGGTGTAGTTGCTCGAGGTGTACTTCGGGGTGAAATCGGTGTTGTTGATGGTGATGGTCACCGCGAGCTCGGAAGCCGAGTGGTAGCTGTTGCCCTGGTTAGTGCCGGGAACAAAGCGCACTTTGAGCACGTTGTCCGTGGGAATGGCCGGGGTGATGGCGGTCTGGTCGCCGCGCAGATCGAATTCAAAGCTGAGGGGCGCGCCAGTAGCCGGCGTCGGAGGGGTCGTGGGCGGAACGGTCACGATCGGGCCGGGGGTCGGGGGAACCGAGGGGGCAGCGGAGATCGGGGCCGAAGAAGCGGTCGTGTCGGAAGACGCACGGTTCGTTTTACCGCAAGCGTTCAGCGAAATCGCGATCACGAGCGAAGCTAGCGTCATCAGTGGCAGCTTGTTGGTTTTCATATTCCTAAACTCCTGTTTCACTTTCACTCTTCTCTAAAACTCTTGGTCTCTGGATCTTTTGAGGAGAGATCGCAAGGGCTGTGCCACGGGGGATACGGGCTGGGTCCTGTTAGGAAACCATAGGGGAAACCAGGGGATACAGCCACCTCAGGGGGTAAAAAGGGGGGCTGACCAGAAATCGAACAGGGTGGGGACTGTATAGCCGGCTAACACCTGCAAATTTCTTGGCAGTAGGGGCCTGCCAGTTTTCTATACAGGGAAAGTCGTGGAATTTCGGGATAGGCCGGGCTAGGAGAGGGCATGGAAAAACGCACTCTTCTCTTTATATGTACGGTAATTGCCCTCGGCGGCTTCCTGAACAGCAGCTCCGCGAACAACCCGCGTATTGCGCTCTTGGAGCGCCTGGCTTCGCCTGAAATGGAAGGCCGGGGCGTAGGCACGGCAGGCCTGGGAAAGGCCTGCGACCTGCTGGTGGACCGTTTTAAGGCCTCGGGCCTGAAGCCGGCCTTTGTTCCTAAGGAAGGCCCGGCAAGCTACCTCCAGGAGTTCCGCGTTTTCGTGGGGAACGAGCTCGGATCGGGCAATGCCTTCTTCGGCAAAGGGGCCCCCGATTTCATTCCCCTGGCCTTTTCCCGCTCCGGCGAGCTGGCCGCCTCATCCCTCGTTTTTGCAGGCTTCGGGATCAGCCTGCGCGGGGAGAATGGCGCTCCTTCCGCCTATGACGACTATGCTGGTCTCGACGTGCACGGCAAGATCGTGCTGGTGCTGACGGGTGATCCCGGCACGGGCAATCGCGACTCGCTCTTCCGCAATCCTGCTTTTTATACCTACTCCACGCCCATGTATAAGGTGCAGAACGCTCAGCTGCATGGGGCGGCCGGCATCGTGCTGGTGCGCGATCCGCTCTCGCTCTCCGGGCCCGAGCCCTCCCTGCGCTTTCAGCCGCGCCAGGGCGGGGGCGCCACGAGCGAGATCCTCGCAGGACAGATCTCGATCTCCTTCGCAGATATACTGTTGGGCGCTTCCGGCAAGCTGCGCTCGCTCCAGGAAAAGATCGCCAAAGAGCAGAAGCCTTCCTCTCTCGTCTTGGAAGGCCAGGGGAGCTTTAAGGTGGCGCTCACCCGCCAGCTCGGGGCCGTGCAGAACGTGGCGGCCGTGATTCCGGGGAACGAGCCTCTCTTGGCTAAAGAATATATCGTGATCGGCGCGCACTACGATCACCTGGGCTACGGGGGCGACAACTCCCTCGACCCCGACGGCCTGGGGAAAATTCACTTCGGCGCCGACGATAATGCCTCCGGCGTGCAGGCCGTGGTGGACATTGCCGAGCGCATCCACTTGTTCGGCGCTCGCCGGCCCGTGCTAGTCGTGCTCTTCAGCGCGGAAGAAGTGGGCCTGCTCGGCTCCGCGGAATTCGTGAACCATCTGCCGATTCCCGAGAGCGCGAGTGTAGTGGCAATGATCAACCTCGATATGGTGGGACGGCTGCAGCAGAACCGCCTGAGCGTGATGGGTTTGAAATCCGCCAAAGAGTTTTCCGATCTGGTGGACCGGGCCAATATGGACGCGGGCTTCGTGCTCGCCAAGGGCGATTCGGGATTTGGCAGCTCCGACCACGCCTCCTTCCTGCGCGCGAAGATTCCTTCGGTATTCTTCACCACCGGTGCGCATGGCGATTACCACCGCCCATCGGATATAGCGGAGAAGATCGAAGCAGCCGGGCTCGAGCGCGTGGAAGAAATCGCTTATTCCTTGTGGAGAGAGATCGATGAGCGCGCGGAAGCTCCCACCTACGACCCGAGCAGAGAAACGCCCGACCAGCCGCCCCGCGACGGACGCGGCTATGGCGCCTACTTCGGTTCCATTCCTGATTTCGAGCAGGGGGAACTCGCCGGGGTTCTGTTGCAGGGCGTGCGCCCCGATTCTCCCGCCGCGAAAGCCGGTCTCCAGACCGGGGACATCCTCACGGGCCTGGGCGAAATAAATGTGCGGAATCTGCAGGACCTCGTGTTCGCCTTACGCTACTATCGGCCCAACGAAGAAGTGCTGGTGCGTTGGCAGAGGCAAGGCAAAGAGATGAGTGCCGAGGCTGTACTGCAGGAACGCAGCGGGCACTGACGAAATTTCTACTGGGGGAAGCATGCAGAAGGTAAGCGTAGCGGTGAAGAAGTGGGCGCATTTCCGGGGCGATCTTCCCTCCTATGGGAGCCTCCACGCGAGCGGCTTCGATCTGCGAGCGCAGCTGAAAGCTTCGATCGCCGTGAAGCCCGGCGAACGGGTGATGGTGCCCACGGGTCTGTCTTTTGCCATTCCTCCCGGATACGAGATTCAGGTGCGTCCGCGCTCCGGATGGGCCGCCAAAAAGGGCGTCACCGTGATCAACAGCCCGGGTACGGTGGACGCCGACTATCGGGGAGAGGTGCTGGTCGCCTTGGTGAATCTCGGAAACGAGCCCCTGGAGATCCTCGACCAGGACAGAATCGCCCAAGCCGTGCTCTGCCCGGTGGTGCAGGTGGAGTTCCAGGAGGCCGCGGAGCTCGATAGTACGGAGAGAGGGGCGGGAGGCTTCGGAAGCACGGGCTTTGGGGAGAAAGCTAAACCCATCGGCATTTCTTAAGAAATAGTTAAGAAATAAAGAACCCCCTGTAATAATTCTATACAGAAAATCACTTTTCTCCATTGATAATAGATGGTTGTCCACTGTCAATGGATCAGACTAGCTGTATGATATACTGATACCTAATTGTTTCAGTCAGGAAATGCGGGCTTGAGCTGGGACAATGGAGGGGATTTCTATGGGCCTTCGGGTCGCTACCAACGTTCCATCGCTTACCGTACAGCGCAACCTGCAGTCGAGCGGGCAGGAGATCCATCGATCTTTAGCGCGCTTGTCCTCGGGACAACGAATCGTAAACGCCAGCGACGACGCTGCCGGTCTTTCTTTGAGTAATAACTTGGAGGCCGAGGTGCGAGGTCTGCGGCAGGCTTCGCGTAACGCGAACGACGGTGTTTCGTTCGTGCAGACGGCCGAGGGCGGGCTTAACGAGGTATCCAATATTCTGATGCGGCTCCGGGAGCTCGGAGTGCAGGCGGGTTCCGATACCATCGGTGATGAAGAGCGAAGCTTCCTGAACCGCGAGTATCAGAGCTTGAAACAGGAAGTGGACCGGATCGCCCACGTAACCAACTTCAACGGGCGCTCTCTTCTGAACGGCTCGGGCGACGAGCTGAAGTTCCAGGTGGGTTCGCATAAAACCGATCACGATGCGATCGCCTACCGTAGCGACGAGGCCAATGCGACTTCGAGCAGTCTCGGCCTGGGCGGTGCGGGCGTGGCCGACAAGGGCGACGCCCTAGACAGCCTCGAGACCGTCGACAACGCTCTTAAAAAGGTGAACGGTTTCCGGGCGTCGCTGGGCGCTCTCCAGAACCGCCTGCATACAGCTGTGAACAACTTGGGCGTGCATATCGAGAACTTGTCGGAAGCCAAGTCGCGCATTGCCGATACCGATATCGCCGAGGAGGCCTCGCGCCTCATGCGGTCGACGGTGGTGCAGAACGCCGGCATTTCGGTATTGGCCCAAGCCAATGCCCTTCCGGCGAATACGATGAAGCTCCTCTAGCTCAGTCTTGAGGCCACGGACCGGCCTCACCAATCTGTACACGGGGGCGGATGGGGTG
>DATBTF010000095.1:0-13761 GCA_036559405.1 Bdellovibrionota bacterium | reverse complement strand
CTCCACTTCAATATAATTTTTTTCGAAAAACTTTTCGTCTTCAAACTTCTTCTGCGCAATGCCCATTCTCCCCGAGAGACTACCTTGGTCTCTAGTGCCGGCGCGGCTATCCCCATAATCATTCTGGCCATACTCTCGCGCCAGCCTTTGGTGAAAACGCACACGCTCATCCAGCTCAGCGATGAATTTGGCCATTTGAGTGGGCGCACCTTTTTGCATTTCCCCACATACAAATTTTTCGTCTGGCTTAGTCGAAGCAAAGGGAAGGTTCAGCCTCTGCTCGATCGGTTCCGCTTTGTCCACAAAACCCTTCCAGGCCTGCCCATTGAGGCTTCCATCTTTCGCTTTGGTCACGCCGCCAATTTCAGATATGGCTATGAGCGTAGCTGAGTCTGCCATAGGAACGGGTATTGGATACAACGCTGGGCCGCTGGCGCCCGGCACCTTACTGTCCGGATTAACGACAAGCTTTGGAGCCATGGCCTGGATGAAACCACCAGTCCTTGCGGAGGCGCCATTCACTGTGCCCGCAGCGGAGCTATACTCCACAGCCGCCATAGGTCCCGGCCTTTTCGGTTTTTCCACGAGCCTTGAACATTGCGAAACCTGCTGACGAAGCCCTTTGTCCTGCGCGAGCGATCTGATGATTTCGTAGGAATCCTTGTATTTTTTAATCAGCGCGGACTGGCTTGCCGAATCATCCGCAGCGAACGCCTGGGCCGCCATTAGCTGGGCCGCCAGAGTGATATTTTTCAGCCAGAATGCCACGCAGACCTCCCATACTATATCGGCCGGTTCGCACCATCAGCTTAACTGCCCGTAGAACACGGCCCCGTCACACGGATGCATCAACAGACATTGGGCCAATTTGTACTTGCCTAACTAAGTCGGCTTTGCATTTATCCCTATATTCTAAATCTTTATTGTATTTACGGTGTTAACAGGGATTATCAACAGACATTAAACCTGTCTTAGAACCATAAGGATAAATCTATGCGGCTGGAGGGGAAAACAGCGGTAGTCACTGGAGGCACCTCAGGCATCGGCCTGGAGACGGCCCGGCTATTCCTCCGTGAAGGCGCGCGCGTGCTCGTAACCGGCCAAGACGAGGCGAGGCTGTGCGCGGCCGAGCAGGAGCTGCGGAAATGGGGAAGCCAGGCCATCGCTGTCCGGGCAAGGAGCGAGCACCGGGCCGACGACGCTCTGCTTGCGAAACGGGTGGCTGAGGCTTTCGGCTCCCTGGACATCCTCTTCCTGAACGCGGGGATCACAACACCGCGGCCATTCCTGGAAACCACGGAGGCCATGCTGGATCATGAGCTGGCGGTCAACTTCAAAGGCCCCTTCTTCACCGTACAGGCGCTCGCGCCTCTGCTGAAAAGAGGAAGCTCGGTCATCTTCAATACTTCCTGCCTGGACGGCATGGGCGTAGCCGGCACCTCCGCCTACTCCGCCTCCAAGGCCGCCCTGCGTTCCCTAGTGCGCACCCTTGCCCGCGAGCTGATCCCGTTGGGCGTGCGGGTGAACAGCGTGGCCCCTGGCCCGATCCGTACCCCGAACCTGGACAAGCTCGGCCTCTCGGAAGAGCAGCTCGCGAAGATCACCTCTCCTGTGCCGATGGGGCGGCTTGGCGAGCCCGCCGACGTGGCCAGGGCCGTGTTGTTCCTGGCCGGAGAATCGTCCGGCTTCATCCTCGGCGAAGAGATCTACGTGGACGGCGGCTGGTCGAACCTTTGACTTAGGAGCGCACAGGCCAGCATGTGGAACCCAATCAGGAACCTCTTCAGCCGCCCGAGCCCCCGCCGGATATCCGTGGCTTATACGCCCGACAGCAACTACGCCCTCCCCTTCACTGTCTCGGTGCTATCGCTGCTCGAGCACTATAGTTTTCGGTTCCCCCTCGACATCTATGTGGTGGGAGACCAGCTCTGTCGGGAAGACAGGGAGAAGTTCCTGGAGTCCATTGAAAAATTCCGCGAGCGAGGCCTGTGCATTTTCTGGATCGCCGCCGACCTCGATCGCCTGAAGTCGCTGCGCTCGGAGGTGCACTTCAGCCCTATCGTGTACCTTCGGCTGCTGCTCCCGGACCTGCTGGATCGCAACCTCGAACGCATCCTCTACCTCGACTGCGACACGGTGATCCTGAGCGACATCACCGAGCTTTACTTCGCGGAGCTTGGCGGGCAGGTACTGCTCGCTTCCCAGGACCGGCTGGGATGGTTCGACAGCCCCGTAGTCTGCCTGCGCGAGCATCTGGACCGGCTAGGCATCCCCAGCTCCGACGTCTACTTCAACGCCGGCGTGCTGCTTTTCAACCTGGAGCTGTGGCGGCGCGAAGGTTTGTCCAGGAAAATCCTGGAGTTCGCGCAAGCCAATCCCGAGCTGCTTTTCCTCGCCGACCAGAACGCCATCAATGTGTTCTTCCACCGCAGGATCGGGCAGTTCGACTTCTCCTGGAACCACCAGTTCGTGCTCAAGGAGATTCTGAAAGGCGCCTTGGACATTCGCGTGCTGCCCGACGACGGGAAGAAGGCGAGGATATTCCACTTCGTCTCCGGAGAGAAACCCTGGCTGCAGACGTGCGAAAACCCCAGGAGAACGGTGTTCTTCGAATACTGGAAAAAGACAGGCTGGCCGCTGCCCGATTGGGCCCGGTAAGCGCAGCTCAGCAGGTGGCGCCCTGCTTTTCCATCCACGCGCGCGCGATATGCTTGCGCGAACTGGGGAACGGATCTGGATACAGGCCCGCCTCGGGAACCTTGGAAAGTTCGAACCGCAACACGTTGTAGGAAAGAGGCCGGCTGTCCGTCGCGCTGACACCCGCCTTTCCCTCGAGGCCCACCACCTCGAACTCCAGCTCAGCAAGCCCAGGAAATTCTTCGGACGAGAAGTCAAACACCCCTTCGATATGCAGGTCCGAGCGCGCAGGCGAGCAGGCCTTCGCCAGCTCCCGGCCACCCATGCGCACAATCAGCTCGGAGCCGGCCACTGGCAGCTGGAATGCGTACCTCACCCGGTTGCGGCATCCGCTGAACGGAGGGAAAGAAGCGCGCTGGCGCAGGCCCATCGCCCACCGCCAGGCCCGCTCGCCGGACTGCTCTACCCCATCGAAGCCCTCGAGGGCCACGTCGCCCCGCTCCGCCAGCAGCAGCTCGCGCCCGTAGAAAATGTCCAGCCTGGAAACGTCCACTCCTTCCCGGCGCCAGATCTCGAGCAGCTCGCTTACTTCGCTGGTGGCTCCGGTTAGGAAAGCTGGTGGCGTGGCGCCCGACGCGCGCAGCTGCTCGGCCAACAGGCGGAGATCCTCCCGGCCTACCACCACACGGCCTTCGGGATCGCAGCGCTCCTCCAGGAGCACGCTGTTTTCGGGAGAGAACAGGAAGAACGGCGCACGCGAATGGTACTCACTCGGCTGGAAGAGATGGGCGGAGTCGCAGACGAACAGCGCTGAATCCTCCGGAAGCCCGACAGGAACGCAGTCGTGAAACTCAATGGAGGCGCCCGTCCCCACCTTCGCGAGCAGCGCCTCGCGCTCGGAGGCGCTCCGGCCCACGACCACGTGGGTAGTGGAGGGTTCGGAGGCGCGCAGGAAACCCGGGAGGTAAGGGGCCAGCTCGCTGCTGGCCAAATATACGACGAAGGAACGCCGCCCCTCCTCCTTCGCGCGAGTGGTGAAATCGTAGAGGGGGAAGGCGCGGGAGATGAAGTAGGCGCGTTCCATATCTTCTTTCGGGAAACCGGGGGTCTCGAACGTGATCGGCGCCACGTCGTCGTTCGGGTAATAGTGCACCGACTTCGTGATGTCGGAAAGCATGCGCCCCTCGCGCTGCACGATGTCCCAGATCTCCGTCTTGGGATAGGGCACGAGCATCCCGAAGCGGTGGTCGCGGAGGCCGAGCGAGCGTTGGAAACGGATCGTCTCGATGAACTTCTGCAGATCATCTCCGGGCAACCCGATAATAAAGTAGCCGATGGCATCGATGCCGGCCTTGCGCACAATATTCACGGCGTCCACCACCGCTTTGAGGGGCTCTCCCTTCTTCAGGCGGTCGAAGGTGGACGCGTTTCCGCTCTCAATGCCGAACGCCACCCGGACGCAGCCCGCCTGGCTCATAAGAAGCGCAAGCTCCTCGTCGATGCGGTCCGCGCGGATCCCATTGTGGCAGGCCCAGGTGATGTCGAGCCCGCGGGCAATGATCTCACGGCAGATCTGCTTGGCGCGGGGGAGATGGAGGGTGAAGTTGTCGTCCCAAAGCTCGAAATGCCTCACTCCGCCTTCGCGCAGAGCGAACTCCATCTCGTCGACGAACGACTTCACGCTGCGCGACCGCCATTTTCGCGAGCCAGTCAGATCAGGGACGCAGCAGAAAATACACTCATAGGGGCAGCCGCGGCTCGACAGGATCGGGTACTGGAACATCCCCGATTTCCAGTCGAAACCGATCACGGCGGAAAAGTCGGGCAGTGTAAGCTCATCCAGCTTCGGAGGAGGGGTCCAGGAGTTCACGACGACCTTTCCGGCCTGGCGGTGTACCACCCCCGGCACCGCGGAGACCGGGCGTCCCTCCTCCAGGGCGTTCAGGATCTCCACGATCGAAATTTCCGCCTCGCTCATGGCGGCGTAGTGGAATGCTTCGAACGTCGTGAGATAGGCCTCGGCGGCGATCGTCACATGAGGCCCGCCCGCAAGCAGCACGGCCTCCGGAAAATGCTTCGCGAAGAGCGAGGCGAGTCGGCCGCCCTCGTTAGCCGTGGCCGTTTTCACGGAAATCCCGATCACCGTGGGCTTGATGGCCTTCACCGCCTCCACCAGGCTCTCGTCGCCCATCGGGTAGAGGTTCAACTCGAGGATCGGCGCTTCGAAACCCGCGGCCTTGAGCGCCGAGGACAGGTAGCAGAGCCCCAGATTCACGTTATCGCGCACCCAGCCTGACGGGTTGATCAGAAGCACCTTATTGGCGCGGGCGGTGCTCAGCATGCGAACTCCCGCAGAAAGATCGCCTTCAGGCCGAGTTTGAGGGATTCGTTCTGGATCGAGTCCTGGGCTCTCCGGAACTCGTCGCGGCTGTCGCGGCTTATGCAGATCCCCTCCACGCCTTCGGTGGTCGAAAACTCCATCTCGTCGATACCGAGGTCGGCTCCCATATGCACCATCGGCACCACTTCGGAGATGTTCAGGAGGTTGATGTTGTGGGCAATGCGGAAGGCGTGCCGACGCGGGTCGCGCTGCCGGGCAAAGGCCCGGATGTTCCCCAATACCCGTTCGAAAGCCGGCAGGCGCCGAATGGCGGAGTAAGTGGTTTGCGTTGCGGCGTCGAGGGAGAAGGTCACGTCCACCCGCCCGCAGCGGTCGAAAAACATCTTCTGCCGGTCAGGAGTGAACACCGTGCCGTTGGTGTAGGTGCTCACCAGGCAGGGATGTTTCCGCGGATCGTATTCCAGCCCGTCCAGGACATCGAAGATGGCGTCCTTCCAGAATGGCTCGGCCGTGCCCTGTACGTGAAGCCGGTGCAGATGCGGAAGGAGCGGCCTGATCTTTGGAAGGACCTCGCTCAAGCGGTCCTGCTCGAAGACGTAATCGAACCGGGAGCGGTCGCACATGATGCAGGCCGGAGCCGCTTCGCTGGGCCGGGCGCCTCCGATATTGCAATGTGTATTGGGGAGATCCACGTCCAGAAAGCGAGGCCAAGCCCGGGGAGTAGCCAAAAGAGCAGGAGCAAGGTCGTTCCGCCGGGAATAAGGGCATGGGCCTCCCTGGCAGGGCGCGGGAATGCCACCGTCCGCCACTCCACGCCGGACCGCCTGCATAGCGGGAGAAGCCCACGCCTGCTCTACAGTGTCTTCAGTCAGATCTCCCAGCGGAGCCGACTTCTGGAAGCAGCAGGAGTACACTTTCCCCTCGGCGGTAACGCGCATCCGCTCGAAGGGATGTGTGCAGTAGGGAGCCACCCCTTCTCTGGCGAACTCCCTCACGTCCCAGTATGCTGCTGGGTTCCAGAGCGGATCCGGCACGGCCACCAGATGTTCCAAAACGAAACACAAAGCTCTAGGGTCGCCATGCGGCTGCGCTGTGGGTATGGATTCGAACTCGAGCACCACGGCGCCTGAGGTCGGCGTGAAATCGAAGTGGCCGTCGAAGCAGTGGTCGGGATACGCCGGCCGGAGCTCCAGAACAGCACGTCCCTCCAGCCGGACCGTAAGCCTGGCATCCAGGAAAGGAAATCGGATCCGGTAGTAAAAACGCAGCGGACGTCCGGCCCGGGACTGGAAGGCGATCGACTGCGCATTGCCCAAAGCCCACCTCCAGGCGTCGATGGCATCGTGCTCAATGCCGTCAAAGCCCCGTAGCTCCGCGAAGCCACCGCCAGGATAGGCTAAGTTGATCTTTTCACTGCGCATTATGAAAGACGCCCTCTCCCGCTTTGGTTATATCTGCCTTCGCGGAAGACCGTCAAGCCAGGGCTCAGCCAGGCTTTTAATTTGGCGAAGCGATTACGGCATCCTGAGCCGCCGGAGCGTTCCAGGCCGCGTCTATCTCCGCCCGTACCGTCGCGGTCTTGGCGTGGATCGCCTGATAGTCGGCGTCGCTGAACTCGCCGTCACCTGCCGAGGTCTCGAGCTCTTTGGAGATATCGATCAGGCGCTGGTCCAGCGAATTTTTCTGTTCTTCCGTGAACTTGGTGGTCAATAAACCAAGTTCCAGCCTGCCTCGGGCATTGCCGATTTCCTGGCCAAGCACATTCACCCGCGAAATCACCACGGGCGTGGAGGCCTCGTTTGCCTGAGCTTCGGTATGAGCCTCCGTCACGGCGTCCTGGGCATTGTCGAGCGCCGTCTGGCAAACGCCAAGCTTGCCTTTGAGCATCACCCGGAGGGCCGCCATCCGGCATCGGAAATAGTCACCGCGCACCTGCATCTTCTGCTTCATGCGCTCCATCTTGTTTTGCACGCCCGTGCCGGCGTTCACCTGCCCGGCGCCTTGCCCTACGACACGGCATTGCTCGATCACGGCATTGGCGTCGTCTTGAGAGACGTTCTTCTTCTCAGCGGCTTCGTTGAGGCGCTTAATGGTCTTGGTGATCCCCTCGTTGATCCTGCGAGCGAACTCCTGCACCTTGTCGGCTTGGTTGCCGCCAGCTTCCGCGGCAACTGAGTTCCCCGCCGGGACAAAAGAAAGAATTCCCGTCAATACCAATGCAATCCTGCTCATTTTGACCCCCCTGAGACGACGGACGGACCGTCTACCTATATTATCGTCGATCTGAGCACTTGCCTTAAGTAGTCGTATCCTCCGGGAGACAGACCGAAATCCGACGATTTTTCTAATTGTAAGCCCCCGATTTACCGATGAATTCCTAGGGGATTTCAAAGGCATGGATAGAGTTTCCGACAGTTGGAAAAAGTATCCCTTGCTGGTGGTGGGCGAGTTGCATTCGCTCCCCGCGGGTACCGTTTGCCATTCTTTCCCTTCTCCCGACTCCCTGGAAGTTTCCAATATAAATAATTATTATGTTATCATGGCCCTCCCGCGCCATCATCTGGCCGATGCTCTGGAGAAGGTGACGGGGGTCGGCGTCAGCCCAAACCAGATCGTGGTTTGCCTTTCGGCTGAAGGCTCGTTCAGCCACCCACTTATGCCCTTTCTCGGCCTGATCGATCCCATCGAAGGGGAAAGCGAAGATGAGTTCCGCGCGCGACTTCTCGGAAAGCTTGAGATGCAGCGCCAGAAGATCCTGCTGCATTCCCTGCATGAGGCGCAGGAAGGCGGTACGCTCCGGGACCTCGGCGAAGCAGAGGCCGGCCGCACCCTCGATATCGCCCGGATCGCGCATGCCCTCTGCTGTAGCTATTCGCTCGCCCCCCAGGAGCATCGACGCGTCCTGCGTGCCTGCCTCGGGCGCACTGCTCCTTTGAATTCCCGGTGGGCCCTGGACATTCCCCAGGAACAGCTGATCGCCGAGGCTGCCGCCTTGGTTTTTTCCTGCCATGAAACCGGGCACAGTTTCCGTGATGCGATCAAAGAGCACGTAGCGAACCTCCCCTTTCGCGTACGTTCCGATCTGCTCCACCACATCGAAAGCTGCCTCGGCCAGCTGCTGGGAGGCGGGCGCCATGTGGCCTAGCCTCTTCCTGCTGCTCACGCTTCTGGCCCCGCCAGCGCCAGAGGCCGCCGAGGTGAAAAACCACTACTGCGAGCCCCGCGGGAAATCCGCGTTCTGCCTGATCGAGCTGCAAGGAGAAGTGGCCGAAGGGGACCGGCTTTTTCTTTCGCGCGTACACGACCGCGACGCACTCTCCTTCAAGGGAATGCCGCTGGGATCCACCGGCACCTTTCTCGGCCACGATTTTCACGCCGGATTTTTCCCGCGCGTCTATTCTCTGGCACCGATTAAGGGAGAGAAATCGCCGACACTGGCGCTCGAAGTTCAGGGAGGTTTGACCCATTTTCCTGGCATTCCCCGTTCGGCCAAGGTGAAGGTCATCGGGCCAGACTACCCTCTTTGGAAAATCCTTGGTTCCGCGTTCTTCGAGCTGCTAATGTTCGGCCTGCTCGCCAACCTCTGCTTCTATCTGCTGCTCTGGCACCGTCAAACCAATACCGACGGCTGGCACTATCCGCAGGACGAGCTGCGCTGGTTCCTTGCCGGCCTGAGCGTCTATCTCCTGCTTCGCCATGAGGTTGCCGAATTATCCGTTCCCCTTTTCTGGCCCGCGCAGGTTCATCTGTTCGCCGAGCGGATGGCGCTCTCGGTAGTCCTTTGGTCGCTCAACATTCTGCTGCTGCATGGACGTTTTTCGGATCGTTCCTGCATTGAACGCGCCCGAATACGCCCGCCCTCCCGCGCCTACGATCGCTTTGCCCACCTCGCCCTGCTGGCGTCTCTATCCGTACTGGCCTACATACGCGACCTGAACGAAACAACGGCAACCTGCCTGCTGGCGATTCAAGCGGTTCCGCTCCTTGTGGCCTCCGTCCGTGCCGCGCGCCATATGGAATGGCCGCGGGTGCTTAAGCGTTCCAGCCTGCCGCCGCTCCTCCTGTATGGAGCGATGATCCTTCAGCCGTTTTGCGCGGCCCTATCGTCTCTGCAGGCTCTCAGATTTGGAAACGGAAGCCAGGATCTTGTCGAAGCGGCCGGCTGGTGCCTGATTCTGCTCTCCGGTCTCCGCATGCGCGCCTACAATCAGTCCCGCGAAAAAAGCTGGCAGCTGGCACGAGACTGCCGCGAGCTGCTGATCCGCCATTCTGAGGCCAGCATTCGCCTTCAGGCCCTTTGCGATTTTGTGGCCGATGAATGGGGCGCGGCTCGCATTTCCGTGATTTCCGTCGAGGAAGATGTGGGCCTGGTTTTGGCCTCGGCCGGCCCCGACTCCATCCCGCACGCGCAACGCGCCGAACCACGCCGTCTCGGACCGTTTCTCCGCCGGGTTTGCAAGCAAGACCATATGCTCTACGCCCCGGTTGCCGAAGAACTGGGACAGGACCTGCAGAACCAAGGACTCAAGCACAGCAGCCTTGCCATCCCGCTCTGGCAGGAGCGCAAGGTGCAGGCGGTGGTCTGCATGATGGCCGATGAGGGCGAGCGGATTCCTCCCGGTGACGCCAGCCAGCTGGAGCTTCTCGTGGAAACCCTTTCGCTGGAAATCCTCTCGGCCGTGGCCCAGCACGTGGCGGAGAACAAAACCTCGCACTTGTTCGACATCGCCCGCACTGCCGATGCCCTCGCCGTCGAAAACCTCGACCACTGGGGGCACTTCCACCAGGTCAAAGAAGCGGAAAACCGGGTGATGATCGGAGGCGACTGCGTGCCGGCCGGGCCATTTTTCGATCAGCTGAAGAGATCGCCGGTGCTGGGAAAAATCTGGTCCGCCTATCGCACCGAGCTGCGAATGCTCTGGACCGCCTTGGCCGCCGCCTTCGAATTCATTCCCAAAGACAATCGCGACGATTTCTGGGTGATTTCGCCCCGTCAATTCCAGAATCCGCTCCTGCAGGAGCTCGGGCCGGAGCGCGTGGCGATCCTGCTCGGAGCCGTGCTGGAACGGCAGGCCCGTTCGCTACTGGCAAAGTCCTGCTACAGCGTATTCGGCTACTGCGGCGTGCGCCTGGCCAGCGGTAAAGTGGGACTCCAGCGTTCCTCCTGGCATGGCTCCGCCGTGGAAATACATTCCGATGATTTCTCGCTTCTGCTCGAGCTCCGCCACCGCGCTTTGCCCGGCACCTTGCTCTTTCATGGGAACCCGAAGGCGCTCGCCACTGGGGGGCAAAACGCTTTCTCTTGCCGCGCCCGCCCCTGGGAGGAGCTCGGGGAAAGGCAAATCTTCTCGATTCTCTCCGCTTCAGCTGATAAAAAAGAAATGAAGCGGATCGAAGGCTTGGCCCTCGAAAAAGTACGCGCCTCGACGCGAAAGGTCGCCTGAATTGCAAAAACGGCAGTACAAATATTATGAATTCGTGATGGCCGCGTTCGTTTGCGTGCTCCTCTGCTCCAATCTGATCGGAGCTGCGAAGGTGGCCAGTGTGGGCGGATTCAACTTCGGCGCGGGAGTGCTTTTCTTTCCGATCAGCTACATCTTCGGCGACGTGCTCACCGAGGTCTATGGTTACGCGCGGGCGCGAAGGGTGGTGTGGGCCGGGATCGCCTCGATGGTCTTTGCCTCATTCATGAGCTGGTTCGTGCTGATGCTGCCGCCGGGGGAAGGCTGGGCCAATCAGGCCGCGTACGAGATCGCCTTCGGTTCCACTTGGCGGATCGTACTGGGTTCGCTCGTCGCATTTTTCTGCGGCGAGTTCTGCAACTCATTCGTGCTGGCGAAAATGAAGATTCTCACAGAAGGACACTTCCTCTGGATGCGCACGATCGGCTCCACCATAGTGGGCGAGGGAGTGGATACCCTGATTTTCTATCCGATCGCCTTCTACGGCACGTGGCCGAATGAGCTTCTGCTTACGGTGATGGTGAACAACTATCTGCTGAAGACAGGATGGGAAGTAGTAATGACGCCTGTCACGTATCAGGTGGTCGGCTGGCTCAAACGCGCGGAGAAAGAGGATTTCTACGACTACCGCACCGACTTCAACCCGTTCACGGTGAAGACCTAGTGGCCGGGACAGGCCAGCGTATCGATTTTCCCCTCGAGAACCCCGAAGCAGCGCTGGATACGCACCTGCAGAACCGAGAAAACGGTTTGACCGGGATCTGCACGGAAGGAGAGGTATCCCGAAGAGCCGGCCACGAAACCGTGAGAGCCGTTCCCGTAGGTTTCGGATCCCACCACCACTTCAGGATTGTTCGCGGAAATCACGCTGACCGTGTCGCCGGGAACCACGGCGATTCGGCTCAGCGCGAGCGAACGGCCCACGTGGGAAAGGTTCACGTGCACGGTAAGATCAAAGCGGCAAAGGTAACCATCAGGACTCACGCTGCCCCAATACTGGCGGCAGAAAGCCTCGAGGCGGCTATCGCGCGCGGCTGAGATGCCGTTCACGGATTCGGTGGAGGTGCCCGTCGAAGTGGTGGCGACCGTAACCACCGAACCGGCGGCCACGAACACCAGCGCCAGCATCGTGGCGGGCATCAGCAGGCTTTTTCCAAGATCATGGAACTTAAGCATGGTTTTCCCAGCTGGAATTTCTAAGGCCTAGTTACAGGTGGTTTGCTGGTAAGGGGCGCTATAACAGGTCGTCACCTGAATGCTATTCACGCTATAGCCGTCAATATCCCATCTGTAGAAAACCAGCGGGCCGCTATAGGAAGAAACGAGGTTCACGTTTCCTTTTCCAATGAAGGTGCCACCCACATAGATTTTGGGACCGCCGCTGGAAGTAACAACAAGGCGCTGGCCGGCGCTGATCTGGATGTTCGTGTTCATGGTGCCGATCTGATAGGAAAACCAGCTGTTGTTATTCAGGTACATGGTCGCTTTGCATTGACCATTGCTCAGTTGGCCCTGGAGACCTTGCGTATACAACGAATTACAGAAGGTGGGCAGATCCGGGTACGGATAGTTAGGAATGGTAGGGATCGTGGGATAAGGCGGGTACATCGTCGCCGGAACGGCGATCGGGGCAGCCACGACAGCTGCGTCCTGGTTTTTCTTACCGCAAGCGGCCACGGTGAGAACCAAGCAGAGAATTGGGAGAACGACGGACTTCTTCATAAACAACTCCTGGGAAAAACTCGCCCCCCTGGAGCAGTTTCCATGCCAGGAACTTTTTCCCCTGAGCTGTGTTTTAAACGGGAGTGAAAAGAAAAGCGGTGTTTAAGCCTTAGACAGCCGCCCAATCGATCGCCCGCAAAAGGCCGCTTTCCATCCAGCGGTGGAAAGTGCGGGCGTCGAAGTCGGGGCCCCCATTTCGCTCCAGCACCTTGCCCAGGGTAACCCCCAGACTCAAGGACCGGATCAGCAGGGATTCATTAGGCCCAAGAGCGCGGAAATGCGCCTTGCCCCCCGTCCTAAATATAAGGAAGGTGCCCGGAGCACGGGCATGGTCTGAATCGGGATGGGCGTACACCTCTTCGAGCGGCCAGTCGGATTCGAGGATCCGGTGGGCGGGATCGAAACGAAACTTCGCTTCGTACCACTGTGGCTCCTCCGCCGCAGGAACCAGTTCGAAACCGCGCGATTCAATCTCCGGAGCGATGGTCGCCGACCGCAATGCCAGCTCGAGGCGGGCCAGGTCGGCCACGAACCCGCGGCTGTTTTCCCACTTCCGCCCCTCCAGCTTCTCCGGCAGACGCCACATTCCGCGCGTCTCCCCCAGCTTGGTCAATTCCCGCGCCACCTTGGAGCGCTCGGCGGGCGTGAGGCAAAGGCAGGTGCGCGGAAAGGTGCGCTCAAAGAAGGAGAGGGAAAGGTCGGGAAGTAAAAGTCGCTCGCTCACGAATTGATTTTATCGCAAGCTGGCGGCAGCCCAAACCGCAATCTGACTACTCAGCTGTATCGCTATTCACGCTGCCAGGTGAGGCCTCCTGGACATATAAATACGCAGAAAATACAATGTGATTCATGGGCCAGCCCGAAGACAAAAAGCTTTTGAGAAGCGCTGAAGTGGCCGTAGATACGTGCGTCGCCCATCGCCTGAGACTGATAAGCAGGGTTATCTCAAACATCTATAATGAGGAATTGAGCAAGAATGGTCTTACCGTGAGCCAGTTCAATATCCTGACCGTCATCATAGCTGGTAAGTCCATTTCACCCACGTTCATCTCTACTAACCTGCAAATCGAAAAATCCACGCTCTCTAGAAATCTCGAACTGATGCGCAAAAATTCCTGGATAACCATGGAAAGCGCGGGCCGTGGAATTGTCTTAGGCATTACCGCCAAGGGAAAGAAAGCATTTCAGGTTGCGTACCCTCAGTGGGAACGAGCCCAGGAGAGGTCAGTGGCCATTTTGGGAAAAAACGAAATTCAGCGAATTTTCAAGATCGCGCTTGAGGTATCGAAAAGCCAAACGTCATGACGCTTAAGGCTGTCTCTGAAGCGAGCGTTTAAAAGAATTAGACAACTGTCATACCCGTCGCCATAGCTGGCCGGCCATGATTCCCGCCAACCCACTGATATCAGGGACATCTTTGCACCAGTGCCGCTGGTACAAAAGATGCTTTCTATTGGTTGCATATACAACCATTAAAGAAAGCGAGCTAACCATGATTTGTTTTAAGAAAGTAATGACATTTTCCCTCCTGGCCTCTTCTATGTTCATTTCAAATTCGTCGTTTGCTGGTATGGATTTGAAGTTTCAAACAGCGCCGAA
>DATBTF010000094.1:0-7699 GCA_036559405.1 Bdellovibrionota bacterium | reverse complement strand
CGTGGATGGCAAGCAAAAGGACGGTTATGCAGTGGCCGCCGTTCCGCGCGCCAAACCAAATAAGGCAGGCGTCGTAAGCAACTCATCTGGGATTTTCAAATGCTTTTTCCGCGACCAGCAGAACTACCCCGGCATTAAGTTCCGCGCTTCAGATACCTATGGCGCGGGATCCAACGGTTTTGAAAAGTACGATGCCTCCCACGAGTGCACCCCTTTGGTTAAGAGCGACAATAAACCCCAGACAACCATCATCGTGGAAGGGAGCTGTGGCGGAGTGCGGGGTGGAGCCGATACACCGGTGCAGCGGCCGAATAAAGCGAAGCGGAATACCGCCTCCAAATCGAAGGCGAGCTCCCACAAAGCATCTTCTGGAGGCGGGAAACGATCCTACAGCAGTAGCAAGCGGTCCTATAGCGCCCCCAAACGTTCCACAAGCAGTTCCAAGCGCACCTACCGCAGCACCATTAGGAAAAAGAGATGAGCTTCTCTTTGGCAAGCCTCTTGGCTCTCGTTGTTTTGGCGGCTTGGCTGCCCACAGCCAGTGCCGGAACCACCTTTCCCTGTGAGAGCGCACAATTGGTGGGGTCACGGATCGAGTCCTGCACCGATAATGGGATGGCCTCGCGCTCTGCGGGGGTCTGCCGCCAGAGTCTGATCGCGGCCTGGAACCGGGCGAGCGGTGAGCTGGCCCAGGTGATGTCGGTGGCCCGGAAAGATGCGGAAAGCAAGCAACAGGCGGACTTTTTCAACTCCCATTCCGACCTGCAGAAAGCCGTTGCGAAGATCGACAGCTTGATCGATGCCACCGAGCGCGCCGCTGACATGCTTGCGGAATATCCCAAGGTGATGTTCGACAACCCTTACGCGTCCTACGGCTTGGTGGGCAGCTCTAACTGCTATAAGAACGCCTTCCTGGAGATTTCGAAGATCGTCGACGATCTGGACATCAAGGTGAACGAAGGCATCGCCGCCCGGGAAGCAGCCAATAAGTTGCGCGGGATTTCCGAGGACCGCGAAGAGGCGATCGCCAATGCCGCGGGCGATCAGGCCGGTGGCCTGACAGGTGTGGGCGCAGGCGAGAGTGAAAACAATCTGAGCGATGTGACGGGCGTGCGCGAGGATGCGGCCAAGCAGGGAAACCTTACAGGAGCCAGGGGAATCGAGAAGTTTGATCCCGACGCGGTGATCGGCCTGGATCCGGAAGAGGCCGAAGCCATGAAAGGCCCAGGCAAGGCTGGCAAAAATTCGGCCAGTGACATTACCAGCCACGAGAATCCTAATTTGGCGGTCGAGAAATTTCGCAACCCCGGCATCGGCAGCAAGCTTGATCCCTCCGGACGGTTCTCCTCGCGCGGAACCCTGGGCCTCGCCCCTGCGCTTAGCGGGACCGCTGATGGCAAGAAGAGCGGAGACAAAGCTTCTGTAGCGGATTCACTTTTCGAGCCTGAGGGCAAAGATGGCGATAAGGTAAAATTCGGCTTGGACGCCGAAGTTCCGGAGAAAGGGCTGGCAAACGCGGATGGGCCCGGGCTCGACGCCTCCGCGCGGTTTCCGTCCGCAACCCAATCCGACGCCTTCGCGGCACCTCAGTCCAGCGATCTTTTCCAGCTCGTGAAGAACCGCTACCGGCAAACCGAACTCTTCCGGAACGCGTGTAAATAGAAAATTTTCAGTTATAGAAAAGCGGATCCGCCCGATAGGGAGCGAGCTCGTCTTCAGGAGTTTTTTCCGGCCTCTTGAGCTTCGCCTTCTCGGCGAACCAGAGCATGTCCACGCCCACAGCGGGAACGGGCAGAACTCCGTGCAAGGGACCAACTTTCCATTTGAGCTTCTCGAACGCTTTGGACCTCACGGTGTCTCTCGCGAAGAAAAGTTTGTTGCCCACGATTTTCGGTGTGGGCAACACCGCCACCGTCGCTTCCGATTCGCGGAACGTGAAGGTCACGAAGCAAAGCACCTCGAGCTCCTTTTTCCAGCGCACGAGGCTCGTCGGAACCGGCTCGCTCCCGAAGGTGCGCTCGAGCACGCGGTACACATAGACTCGAAGGTAGGGGGAGTCCGAGGTCACGTGGAGTAGCTCGGGCAGGAACTTTCCCGTGGAATCAAATACCATTCTCGCCTGGGCGGAACCCGTGATGTTGTTGCGCACGAACTCGCCGGGATAGCCGATCGTGAGCTGGGCCTTCCGGTACACCCAGTTGAGCGCGCCGTATTTTTCCTTGGGGGTGCTGAAAGGATCGTCGCTGGCAGCGAAGGGAGAGAAGACGCCTGCTTCTTTCGCTTCCATTGGATCGCCTGGGCGGCGCGCTTGGAAGTTGGGCTTATGGGCTGGAGCCAGGGCGGAGAAGGAGGGGGGCGGCTTATTCTTCCCTGTTTTTTCTATTGCAGGGGAATCTGAGAAGGAGGAAGCGGAGCCAGACGCTTGCAGGGAGGGAAGGGATTGCTCCAGATCCACCATCACCGCATTAATGGGCTGGTTCGGCAGTTCAATGTTCTGGCGCAGAAATAGAAACGCGACAAACAGCAGGTGAAGGGCGGCGGACCAAAGAAAAAAGCGCTGGACGCGGGAAAGCTTCACCATGGGTACTTTTACCTCGGCCTGTCGGGCTTCTCAAGGTAAGTGGAATCAGTTTCTAGCGACTCAATCCCCAAGCCCAATCCATGGGCCCCGGCTTCACGGCGGTGCAGGGAAGGTACTGGAAGGTGGCGTGAAAATCCCATTGCCGGATGTTGAGTTTCGCTTCCGTTTCGTCCTCGCCCTCAAGGCCGGAGAGGAAGTCGATGCCTGTGATGGCTTCCAGCTGGTCGACGCTCATGGCGTAGGTCGAGAGCTCGTTGTGGGCACTGCTGGGCAGGAGCAGCGCGATGGCGGAATGCTTTTGCCCGCTTTTCGTGGCGAGAACCTTGTAGAAATACTCGGGCACGGAAACGCGGCTGTCACCGATCGTGCGCAGCGAGCCTGTGAGCAGGGGCCCCGTGGTGACCCAAAGCTCGTCGATGCCCGTGGCCCAGGCGCGCACCAGGCCCTCGAGCCTTGCCCAGATGCCGCTATTGAAGCTCGGGGGCTGGGGGCTGATGTTCGAGAGAAAGAAGCTTTCCTTCATCGCCGGTTGTGACCAGCGGTTGTCTCCGGCCGGGCTCATATGGCCACGGTCGAAGCCGGAATTGCTGTAGTCGGCGAGCTGGGCGGAGTCGGCGGGGGCGAGCCGGGGATCGGGGCGGAAAGAGTTGCTGCGTTCCACGCAGGCCCGCAGGCGTTCCGGGCCGAGCGGGTAGAACACCCAGTCGGGCTGCTTGTGGGAGCGGTTGTAGGAAATCGTGATCGCGCTGTTCTGCAGCTCTAAACTATTTTCACTGAATCGCGGCGCGGGAAATTCGGGGGAAGCGAAACCGAGGCCCGGGAACAGGGCCGCGCAGAGAGAAATTGATTTCCACCATCCTTGGCGCATCTCGCGTCTATCGTAACCGAGGCGCGGGGCGGGATGCATGTTAATATACTATATAGAATTTGTTTTATTCGTTTTGCGGATAATCACGTTAGAAGGTTTTTGTTTACACGGTAGCCGCGGACCAGTGAATGGGGGCCCAAGGCAGGGGGATCTCGGCCGTGGCGCAGGGAATCAATTTGCCCATTATGCAGAGCATAAAACCGGACCTATAGCCTCGCGAAAGCCGCCATTTTGCGATAGTGTCAGGAAGCTTAAAACTCCAAAAATATCGGCACCTGAGGACGGAAGAGATGAACGACGTAGTGAATCCGGCAGTGACCCGGAAAATCGCGCACCTGGCGCGCCTGAAGCTCAGCGAGGGGGAGATCGAGCGCTATACCCTCGAACTCGCGAAGATCCTCGATTTCGTGGCCCAGCTTTCAGAGGTGGATGTCAAAGGCGTGGAGCCGGCCATCCACGGAATTCCTCTCGACCCTCGTTTCCGCGAGGATGAGCCCAAGGCCCTTCCCGAAGAGGAAACCAAACGGATCGTCGCTTGTTCTGAGCAGGCTCTTTACGACCAATACAAAGTGCCGCAAGTGATCGGAGGCGAATGATGCAGTACCCTCGCCACCTTTACAAAAAAGCCTGGGAATGGCGCGCTCAACTCGGTACGGGAAAAACCACTCCCGCTAAAGTCGCCGAAGAGTACCTTGCCCGCATCAAGGCCGATAAGACGAACTCGTTTCTGACTTTGATGGAAGCGGAGACGAAAGCGGCGGCAACGAAAGTGAATGCCGCCAAGGGGCCACTCGCCGGGATTCCGCTCGCGATCAAAGACAACCTCGTGACCTTGGGCGTGAAGACGACCTGCGCCTCGAAGATCCTGGAGAACTACGTGCCGCCCTATACGGCCACTGTAGTGAAGAAGCTCTATGAGGCAGGCGCAGTGCCTATGGGTAAGTGCAACCTCGACGAGTTCGCGATGGGATCGTCGAACGAGAACTCCGCCTTTGGTCCCGTGCTCCTGCCGCAGGATCACGCCCGCGTGCCGGGCGGAAGTTCGGGCGGTTCCGCTGCTGCGGTGGCCGGCAACCTCGCTGTCGTAGCTCTCGGATCTGACACGGGGGGCTCTGTGCGCCAACCCGCCTCATTCTGCGGGGTCGTGGGCCTGAAGCCCACCTATGGACGCGTGAGCCGCTATGGGCTCGTGGCCTTCGCCTCCTCGCTGGACCAGGTGGGGCCGCTCGCTCTGGATGCCCAGGACTGCGCCGATCTTCTGGAGACGATCTCGGGCTTCGATCCGAACGATTCCACTTCGCTCGAAAGAAAAGTTCCGGAATTCGGGAAAGCCGTGGAGGCGATCCGCACGAATTCCGGCAAAAGGAATGAGTTCCTGAAAAGCCTGAAGGTGGGAGTACCCGCCGAATTTTTCGCGGACGGTCTCGATCCCACCGTGAAGAAGGCTGTGGAGGGCGCCATCGAAGCCCTGAAAAAATCCGGAACAAAAGTCGTGCCCGTTTCCCTTCCTCATTCGAAGTATGCCCTCGCCGTGTACTACGTGGTTGCGGTGTCGGAGGCGAGCGCCAACCTCGCCCGCTTCGACGGAGTGCGCTTTGGCACGCGCGTGCTGCCGAATGGCGCGCAAACCTCGCTCGAAGAGATGTACGAAGCCACGCGCGGCACTCTCTTCGGCAATGAAGTGAAGCGCCGGATTCTGCTCGGCACCTTCGCGCTTTCTTCGGGTTACTACGATGCGTACTACAAACGCGCCTGCCAGGTGCGCGCTCTGGTGGCGAAAGATTTCAGCCAGTGTTTCGAGAAGGTTGATGTCATCATCGGCCCCACTACGCCCACGGTTTCTTTTGAGCGTGGATCCAAGACCAATGATCCGCTCGCGATGTATCTGAGCGATATCTATACCGTGCCGATCAATCTGGCGGGCATTCCCGCCGTTTCGATGCCTTATGGCACCGGTGAGAAGGGCCTGCCTGTGGGCCTGCAGCTGATCGGGGCTCCCTTTGCTGAGCAGAAGCTGCTTGAAACCGTGGCCGCGCTCGAAGTGCTCCACGACGAAGGGAAGGGGGCCTGAGATGCCGCATCCTACGTACCACGGCTTTGAAACGGTTATTGGATTGGAAGTCCATGCGCAGCTCGCGACCGACTCCAAGCTGTTCTCGTCATCGCCCAACCACTTCGGTGATGCCCCGAACCGCAATATCAACCCGGTATGCACGGCCCAGCCGGGCGCCTTGCCCGTGCTCAATCGAAAGGCTGTGGACTTCGCGATCCGCGCCGGCATCGCCACGAACTGCAACATCCAGCCAGTGAGCATCTTCTCACGGAAGAACTATTTTTATCCCGATCTGCCGAAGGGCTACCAGATCTCGCAGTTCGACAAACCCATCTGCCTCGGCGGCTGGCTCGAAATCGAATTTGAGAATGAGCCAGGGGTGCGCGAAACCAAGCGAATCCACATCACGCGGATCCACATGGAAGAAGACGCCGGCAAGTCCCAGCATATGGCGGGCTTTTCGCTGGTGGACTTGAACCGCGCGGGCACGCCTTTGATTGAGATCGTGAGCGAGCCGGATTTCAGGTCCCCCGCGGAAGCGGCGGCCTACCTGAAAAAGCTGCGCGGCATTCTGCAATACATAGACGTCTGCGATGGAAACATGCAGGAGGGGAACCTGCGTTGCGACGCCAACGTCTCCGTAAGGAAAGTGGGAGAACAGAAGCTCGGCACGCGCGCAGAATTGAAGAACCTCAACTCCTTCCGCTTTCTCGAGAAGGCGATCGAATACGAGATCCAGCGCCAGATCAACGTGATCCAAAGCGGCGGCAAGGTAGTGCAGGAAACACGTCTCTACGATTCCGCAAGGAACGTCACTCAGTCGATGCGCTCGAAGGAAGAGGCCCACGACTACCGCTATTTCCCCGAACCCGACCTCCCGCCCCTCGTGGTGGGCAAGGAATGGGTGGACCGGATGAGAGCCTCGCTTCCCGAGCTGCCGGATGCGAAGGCGGCGCGCTTCGTGAAGGAGTTCGGCCTTCCGGAATACGACGCGAAGGTGATTACTTCTACCAAGGCGCTTGCCGGCTTCTACGAAAAAGCCGTGGCTAAGTCACAGAATGAACCTAAGTTAGTATCGAACTGGCTGATGACCGAAGTGCTGCGCATGTTGAAAGAGGCCGACAAAGAGATCGAGCAGTGCCCGTTTCCAGCGGAAAACCTGGGCGAGCTCGTGGGCCTGATCAAGAAGGGTGAAATCTCGTCGAAGATCGCCAAAACTGTTTTCGAGGAAATGTGGGCGAGCGGCAAGCAACCCGCAGCGATCGTGAAGGAAAAGGGCCTGGTGCAGGTATCCGATCCTTCCGCCATCGAAGACGCCGTACGCAAGGTGATGCAGGCGAGCCCCACACAGCTCGCCGATTTCCGGGCCGGCAAAGAAAAGCTCTTCGGCTTTTTCGTGGGCCAGGTGATGAAAGAGACCCAGGGCAAGGCCAATCCCGCCCTCGTGAACGAGATCGTGACCGCATTTCTTAAGGGAGACAAGACATGAGAAAACTGGGCTGGATACTGGGCGGGCTTTTCGTCGTCATTATCACGGCGGCTATAAGCGTTCCGCTTTTCGTCGACGTGGACCAGTACCGCCCGGTGATCCTGGCGGAAGCCAATAAGCGGATCAATGGCCAGCTCGAGCTCGGCAAGCTCAAGCTCAGCCTCTGGGGCGCCGTGAAAATTCATGCCGACTCGATCAAGCTGAGCGTGAACGGCTTTCCCGAGCCCTTGCTCGATACCAAAGAGTTTCATCTCGAGATTCCTTTTCTCAGTATCCTGGGCGGCTCTCCCCAGCTCATCGCCGTACTGGAGAGCCCGAAGATCGGGGTATTGAAGAACAGCAGCGGCAAGACCAACGTATTTGAGCTGATGAAAAAAGATGGGCAGAGCTCTGCCTCGCTTTCTCCTAAAGAAGATCGTGTTCCGGCGGACACCACTTCTGCTCCTGCCGCGGCTCCGTCCACTTCCGTGGCCGTCCCCGCTCTCTTGGTTGGCTCCCGATTGGGCCTGAAGATCCGCGATGGCGACCTCGCCTATGCGGATAAGCTCACCAACTCGAGCTACCAGGTGCTGGGCCTCGACCTCGACGCCAAAAATCTCGGACTGGGATCGGAGATGGAAGTCGGCCTAAAGGCGCCGCTCAAGGGATCCACCCCTACGATGACCTTCGAAGGTCCGGTCTCCGCGGAGGCCAAGATTCAGCCGATGC
>DATBTF010000093.1:0-12724 GCA_036559405.1 Bdellovibrionota bacterium | reverse complement strand
CCGCGCTGGCCGTGGGTTTTGGCGAGCAGGATTCTGGCGTCAAAGTTGTCGGGATCCACGCGCGAGGCTTTCAGGAACTCGTTGGCCGCTTCGTCGAAGCGTTGCAATTTTCTATAGAGATTGCCGAGATCGAGATGCTTCTGCGAAATTTCCCGCGACATCACGATGCTCGGGGAGGGGGAGCCGCTCTGCTTCTGGAAGGCGGCTTTCTCGGCTTGCTCAAACACCTGGCGGCCTTCTTCGTAGTGGCCGGTGTCGTTGTAGATGATCGAGAGCGAGATCGCGGCGTCTGTGAAGCGGGGATCCAGCTGGAGAGCGCGTTTGAAGCGATCCACGGCTTCGGCAAAGCGGTTCTCGCGGTGAAGGATCGTGCCGATGAGGTACTGGAGCTCGGCCGTGCTCTGTCCGGCATGGTCGAGATCGGTGAGGATGTCCAACGCGGCGGCGCTATGGCCCTGGGCCAGAAGTTTTTTGGCGTCCGCGATCGTCATTCCGGCTTCTCCAAGCCGCTCACGATCAGATGGCGAAGGTTATTGCGGTCCGTGGTTTCCTTGCCATCCGGAAACTCGCCATCGAGGCGGGCCATGGCGTCGCTCGCTTTGCGGTACTCGCCCATGCGCTCGTAGGAAAAGGCCAAACGGAAGAGTGCGTCGCGGTTGTAGCCGTAGTCCGGATAGGTCTCCACGAGATAAGAGTAGCGTCCCGCGGCTGCCTGGTACAGCTCGCGCTTGTAATAAAACTCCGCCACGTAATTTTCTTTTTCGGCGAGCTTGCCGCGCAGGTCGCGCAGTTTCTTCTCCGCTTCTTTGCTGTGCTCATCCTTGGGGTAGTCCTTCATGAGCTTGGTATAGGCGGCGATCGCCGAATGCGCGGAATCGAGGTCGCGGTCGATGGCGGAGGGAACGTCATTGTAGTGGGACTCGGCGATTCTGTAGAGGGCATAGGACGCGAACTCGTGCTTCGGATAGAGCTCGCGGAACACTTTGTAGGCGCTCGCCGCTTCAACATAGGCTTCTTCCTGGAAGTGGGCGTCTCCGATCTTCAGCGTGGCCAGGGCGGCGAACTTGCTGTAGGGGTAGCGGCTCTTGAGCACGCGAAAGCGCTCCACGGCTTCGATGAAACGGTCTTTCTTGAGAAGGCGCTCGCCTTCGGCAAACTGCTTTTCCGGGGGGCTATCGTTATCGATGGTCTCGGCGCTGCACCCAAAAATAAGGAGCAAAAGGGCGAGGAGGGGGAGTCCTAGCGGAGACAGGCGGGGGAGGAGGCGGATTTTCATGATTTCCCTTCGGATCAAAGGCTTACCTTAAGACACGGGAAAGTACTCGGTCAAATTTCCGGGCTTATCCGACACATCTTGACGGTTATCCGGCGCGGGCGTACCATAAAAGTTAAGAAGTCCAAACAAAGCTAAGAATGGCCCAGGATTCATACAGAAGGAACCTTGTATGTCGAACCAAAAAACCCTCTACCTTCAGACCTCTCTCTGGTTCAGCCGCCTGCTTCTCGTGCTCCTGGCAAGCGGCCTGGTGGCTTGTAAGCCTGGCAAAGAGGAGGCCGGGGGCGGCTCCTCGACCTCCACCAGCACGGGCACCAACACCAGTACCGGCACCTATTCCTTCCCGAACCTGCCTGGCCGCGTATGTACCGTGGACCGCTTCAAACAAAGCGGGGGCGACCAGTACCTCCGCAAGGTGGACATTCTTTTCGTGATGGACCACTCGGGCTCCATGAAAGACGACTGGGAGCGCGTTGCGAACAATGTACAGGAAATGGTTCGCGAGCTGCCCGCCGACGCCGATATCCGTTTCGCCGTTCTGCTCGGCGACGTGGGTGCGTGGAAGGGCAAGCTCTACGCTCCCAGCAGGATCCCCGTGGTGCTCGATAGCACCAAACAAACGGTGCAGGAACTTTCCAACAACCTTCACAAGATTTTCGTGGAAGGCATGAAGGTGAGCGACACCGGTTCGGGTGAGGCGAGCTTCTACAGCCTCTACCATGCTGTGACCACCAACGCTTCGGCCAACCAGAAGCTCGGCTTCTTCCGCGCCGACGCCGCCCTTTCCGTGATCTTCATGAGCGACGAGCACGAGATCGGCTATCCTTTCCCGGATCCGCAGGCGCCCGGCCTTCCCCCCCGCTGCGATGCTAAATTCGAAGACGGGATCAAAAAAGATTACTACGACAAAAAAGGCATCAACCTCGACCTGACCTTTAATGCGGTGAAAGCCCTCAAGGGCGATAGGCCGGTGAAGACCCATGCTTTCGTGAACATCACCAAAGACGACCTCTTCAAGCGCAACTCCAAGAACGCTAGCTGCCTTTATGACTCCCTCGGATACGGCTACTTCGAGATGGTAGCCAAGACCAAGGGCGTACTTTTCAGCATCCAGGACAATAAAGTCGACGGCCTCGCCCGCTGCGGTAAGGTGATCCGCGAGAGCCTCGAGATCGTGCACGACTTCACGCTCTCGAAAACCGCCGACAAAGTGGATCCCGCCACCATCATGGCCGCGGTGGACGCCGCTCTTGTGTCCTATACGTACAATGCTTCTAACAACTCCGTGCATCTCGACAATGCAGGTGAGGCGAACAGCAATATTGAAATCCGCCACTGCGAGCCCGCCGGGCAAGTGGAGTGGACGCTTGCCGGTTTCACCGGCACTCCCGCCCAGCACTCGGTGGGCCTGAGCTGGAAAACTGCGGAATACGCCACCAGCGGCAAGATTCTCTGGGGCACCGACGCCAATAGCCTTTCGAACACCGTGAACGAAGCTGGAGTGAACACCAACCACAGCGTTACGGTTGACGGTCTTGACTCGAACACCGTCTATTATTTCAAAGCTGTATCTACCGACGATTCCGGACGCGTGAAGTCCAGCGACGTGCTGAGCTTCCGCACTCTGCCAGATTGGACGATCGCCGGATTCTCCGGACAAACCGCCCGTACCAGCGCAAGCCTCAGCTGGCAGACCGCTGACTATCCCACCAAGGGATTCATCGTGTGGGGCATGGACCCGAGCGCGCTTTCGAACCAAAGCGCCGAGACGCCAGTGACGAACGACCACCAGCTCGACATCACGGGCCTTACCCCCGACACCGTCTACTTCTTCCAGGCTGTGAGCCGCGACGAGCTCGGCCTCGAGAAGCGCAGCAACGTGATCTCGCTGCGTACGCAGAGCGATTGGGGTGTGGCGGGCTTCGCGGGAGTGGCCACCCGTACCACCGTAGCCCTTTCGTGGGCGACAGCGGATGAAGTAACCTCGGGCAAGGTGCTCTGGGGCACTTCGGCCAATGCCTTGAGCCATCAGGTGAACGAAGGCGCTTCGGGCAATGATCATAGCGTGACGGTGACCGGCCTTACTCCCGACACCGACTACTACTTCCAGGCTGTTTCCAAAGATTCGCAGAACAACGAGAAGCGCAGCCTCGTGATCATGGTACACACCGCGGCTGACTGGGTGATCGCTGGCTTCGCCGGAACAAGCACGCAGACCGAAGTTGTGCTCGGCTGGACCACCGCCGGATACAGCACGGACGGTAAAGTGTTCTGGGGTACCACGGACACCAACCTGAACAACGTGCAGGCCGACTCGGTAGTGGGCGAAGCTCACGGTGCCACGGTAACTGGCCTCAATCCCGACACCGTCTACTACTTCCAGGCGGCTTCGGTGGATAGCGACGGCATCGAGAAACGCTCCGAAGTAGTTGCGATCCGCACCCAGCAGATCCCGCTGCCCACCTGGGAGATCGGAAATTTCTCTGGTACTTCGACGATCAACTCGGCCACTCTGACCTGGGATACGAGCCAGTACGCCACGAGCGGCAAGATCCTATGGGGTACCGACGCGAACAACCTGTCGAATGCCGTGAACGAAGTGGGAACGGGCACCAGCCACTCGGTGACGGTGAACGGCCTGGCCTCCGACACGCTCTACTACTTCCAGGCCGTTTCCACCGACGATCTCGGACAGGTGAAGAGCTCCAGCGTGATCACGGTGCGCACGATGATCGATCCTGTGCAGAATCCGCCTGCGAACTGGGTAATCGTCAGCTTCGACGGTACCACCACCACCACCCAGGCGAACCTGATCTGGCAGACACCCGGCGCCCAGACGAAAGCGACGATCAAAGTGGGTCTCGCCGCCGATGATCTGACCTTGATGTCGGTGGCCGTGGATAACTTCGCGGAAACCCACCTGGTGGCCATACCCGGGCTGACCCCCGATACGGTCTACTACTTCCAGGTGATCGCGGCCGACAGCAACGGCCGTACGGTGGAAAGCGCAGTCATCACGAAGCGCACAAAGGCTCCGTAATTCTCCCCTAAAGGACTTCGAGTACCGTGGAACCCTCCACCCACCCCACGGTCTCGGAGTCCGCTTCTTTTTTTATAAAGCGGATCTTCAGCCAGCCATCGCGTTCCAGCTCCCGGTTCACCAGGCTGCCCGGCTCAAGTGAGGGGAGATCACTAAAGGTGGCCCCTGGCCCGCTCTTCAATTTTGCCATCGTCAGGCTTCCATAGACCGGCATGCGCGTTTGCCAGGCCGTAAGCAGCGCCCCGATGGCCAGTGCTCCCGCCAGGCTGGCACAGCTGATCCAGATGGCTTTGTCCCGCAAGTTGCTGAGCAGGAAGGCCAGAGCGGAAAAGACCAGAGCTGTGAGCAACCAGATCCGCCAGGGGATCAGACGCAGTCCGGAGGGCCACCAGGAGAGCCAGGTGGCCGGGCGTACGGTGCGCGCCGTGGCGGGCAGCTGCTGCTCCACAAGTCGCAGATTCTGCTTCCCGTCGCTGTCGAAGGGGTGCGCGAACGCATAGCGAAGCAAATAGACGTATGCTTCCCCGGCGGAAGGTCCTTTGGAAAGTATCGTGCCGTAGTTGAAATAAAATGCGGGTGGCAAACGGTCCGGGCTTCCAGCGGCCATTTCTGCCTTGTAGGCCTTCTCCGCTTTCTGCCATTCACCGGACTGAAAAAGTTTTTCGGCCAAATCAAGGGCTGCCTGGTCGGCCCGACAAGGGGAAGTCGCAAACAGAAGAGAGGCAAGTACGAGAATTTTCTTTAGCCTGAGCACGCCGACTGATTGTATTATGATCCTCTAGCCTTGAAAAGCTGGGAGCATCGAGGATCACTATATCCATGGATTTTTTGAACCAGGCGCTGAAATTCCTCGAGATCAAAAGCGTAGCCGAAGAGGGCAACGAGGAAGCCATCAACTTCCTGATTCCTTTTTTCGAACAGGCCGGCGCCAAGCTCGTCTTGCAGCAGGTACCCCACTCGCTCAAGGACCATTCCAAGCGGCAATATAATCTCCTGGCGATCTTCGGCGATGACCTCGTTGACAGCCGCACGCGCAAGGGCCTGCTACTGGCCGCTCCTGTCGATACCTGCTTCCCGGGCAATGCGCCGGACTGGACGGAGCTTGGGGGCAATCCATTCAAGCCCAAGAACAATGGGGAAGCTATCTGCGGGCTTGGCGCGGCGAACTCGAAGCTAAATTTTCTGGCGATGCTGGCCGCTGCGGACTCTTACGCGCGCAGCCGGTTTCAGCGCCCGCTTTACGTGGCGGCAACCTGCGGAGGCGAGAGTGTACTGCCGGGCTGTCGCTATCTGATCCAGTCGGGCGCGGTGAACCCCAAGCACGTGATCGTGGGACGGCCCACGGGCCTCCGCCTCCAGCACACGGAGAAGGCGCAGATCGTCTTCCAGCTTCGGATCTCCTTTATCGCAGTCGAGCGTGACGCCCAGGAATTCAATGCCAAGGTATTTGTCTCGAGCCGCAGCCAGGGCCGCCATAGCTCGCACCCTCAGGCGGAAAAGAACGCGCTCGCGAACGTGCTTTTCTTCCTGGAGAGCCTCAAGAATTCGCCGATTGAGAACAAGCTGATGCTCGTGCATGGGGCGGGGAGCCTCAACCGGGTGCCCGACAGCGCGTCGGCAGGCGTAGTGATCCGCTCCAAAGACCTGGACGCGATCCGCGACCGTTTCCGGTCGATCTCGGCCAACAACCGCGACTGTCACTTCGAAATGCGCCTGGGCGGCACAGGAGACAGGGGAGTGCGCCTGCTTCCCGAAGAGGTGTACGCGGCGCTACGGAAGCTGCTCGACGAGATCAAGGCGATGAACGAGGCGATGGGTCCCACGCGCGACCCCGCCTTCTCACCCGACCACTCCCAGGCCATACTGAGCTCCCTCGTACATGAGCGAGATGCCCTCGACCTCACGATCCAGTTTCAGCTGCTTCCTGAATTTGCCTCGCCAGAGGCGCGCAAGGAGATCGAGGCGGATTTCAAGGCCCGGGTGAACAACCTGGCGCAGAACTACCGTGCGGTTTCTCTCGAATGCCGCCGCGTGCATGCGACACAGCGATTCTTCACGGATCCCAACGGCACCTTTATGACTACGCTTAGGGCCGATATGCAGCGCGCCGGCCTCGCGGACTCCGTGCTGCCCGGCAACTATGCTACCGAAGCGGCGCTTTTCTCGGAGCGGGGTTACGAGGCCATCGCTTTCGGCGCCGGTTCGATCACCGAGTCGAACTGCCCGAACGAGAAGGTGAAGCTCGAGGAGCTTCACAGCGCCGTGCGTTTCTATAGCCGGGCGATCGAAGCGTTTTGCCTGAGGGGAATCTAGGCGCTCGTTTTCTTTTCTTTGCCGGCGAGAGCTTCGGCTTCTTTGCGCTGGTTTTCTACTTCCTGTAGATCGAGATCCAAAATACAGCCGCGGCTTTTGAACTGCAGAACCTTGCTTTTTTTCTGGCTGGAGTAGCGGTCGGGGCCTTCGAGCAAGGTAAGAATCGCTTTCGCTTTCTCGCAAATTTTTCTCTGAGCCAGTAAGAGCGCCTCCCAGCCGGCACTGAGGCGGACAATTTCCGGACCTTGGCGGGGGGGTTCGACTACGACTCCGGCAGGGCCGTCGCCCGCCGGCTTATCGTCGTCCTTCTTGCCTTCTGCTTTCTTCTTCTTGCCCCAGGGCTCGTAACCGGGGCTGTTCGGGTTGCCGAGGGAGTCGCCGGATTTCTCGCTTTTCACGGCTTTTGTGCCGGGAACCTGGATGGTGGAGCCGGGGGTGCGGGCGCCTTCGGCCTGCGATTGGCGCTCTCGTCCGCGGGCCTTCTCGCTTTCCGGCGTAAAAAGGCTCGCCATGCTTTGCCCTAGGGGGCTGAGCTTGCTCATGAAATCCCTCCTTTACCTTTCGGAAGGTAGATGGTAATACTTGAGCAATTATGTACGGCAAAAACTCTCCCCCTGCGTAATCTGGGTGGCAGAGTAAGGGCTGTAGTTACGAGGACTTGCAATTAGGGCTGGGGGTGGTGCGCCAAAGCGCTGCGTAGTGTGGTACGCAGCTTTGTTGCGCTATGGGAGGGGTAGAACTAGAATGGAGAGTCTCCATTCCCCGACCTAAGGACTGAAAAAAATGGATCTTTTCGAGAAGTGTACGGCCTTCACCGACGCCAAGATGCTCCAGCAGGCCGGCGTTTATCCCTTCTTCAAGGCGCTGGAAGGGGCTGCGGGACCTCGAGTGATTTCCGAAGGCAAAGAGCGCGTGATGGTCGGCTCGAACAACTACCTCGGGCTCACGCAGAACAAGCGCGTAGTGGAAGCCGCGAAAAAAGCTCTCGATAAATACGGAACGGGTTGCACGGGCTCGCGCTTCCTGAACGGCAATACGGATCTCCACGAAGAGCTCGAAGCGGAGCTGGCAAAATATCTGCAGCGTGAGTCCGTTCTTGTGTACGCCACGGGCTTCATGGCCAACCTTGGTTCGATTTCCTGCCTGGTCGGCCGCAAAGACATCATTCTCTCCGACCGCGAAAACCACGCCTCTATCGTCGAAGGCCAGAGCGCCGCGATCGGCGAGACGATCAAATACAAACACAACGACATGCAGGAACTCGAGCGCCTCTTGAGGGAGTATGAGCACGTTCCCGGCAAGCTCATCGTTTTCGACGGCGTATTCTCGATGACGGGCCGGATTGTGAATCTGCCCGAACTCGTGCGCCTCGCGAAGAAATACGGCGCCCGCACCTACTGTGACTGCGCGCATGCCTTAGGCGTGCTTGGCCCCGGAGGCCGCGGCACTCCCCACCATTTCGGCCTGAACAACGATGTGGATATCGTAATGGGCACGTTCTCGAAGAGCTTTGCCTCTGTTGGCGGTTACGTGGCCGGCAACAAAGACGTGATCCATTATATCAAACACAAGAGCCGCCCGTTCATGTTCTCGGCTGCGCTCCCGCCCGCCGCTGCTGCGACGGTTCTGGAGTGCGTGAAGATCATCCAGGAAGAGCCAACGCTAGTGGACCGGCTCTGGAAAAACGCCCGCAAGATGAAGGCGGGTTTTGAGGCGCTGGGCTTCGACACCATGGGTTCGCAGACGCCCGTGATCCCCGTGCTCATCGGAGACGACTTGAAAGCATTCATGTTCGTGAAGCGTCTTTACGAGCTTGGCGTATTCGCGACCCCGGTGGTTTCGCCCGCCGTGCCGAAGGGCTATGCTCTCATCCGTACCAGTTATATGAGCACCCACGAAGATAAAGACCTCGACTTTGTTCTCGATGTCTTCTCGCAAGTGGGCAAAGAATTCGGGATTATCCGTCCCCAGTAAGATTCGGGAGCAGCAATGAGCGACATCCAACTCATAGCCTTCGAACCATCCGAGAACAAAGCCGAGCGCAATCGCTTCATCGAGCTCGCGTGGAAGATCAATAAGAGCGACCCAGCCTGGGTGCCGCCGCTTCGCCTTTCGGTAGAGGACAACCTCGACAGCAAGAAAAACCCGTTTTACAAGCACGCCAGAATCAAATGCTGGAATGCTTACAAAGGAAATGAACACGTCGGCCGAATCGCCGCGATCGTGGATGATCGTCACAACGAGTTTCATGGCGAAAAAACGGGTTTCTGGGGCTTCTACGAGTGCGTGAACGACGCAAAAGTATCCACCGAACTGTTTTCCGTGGCCGAAAAATGGCTCAAAGAGCAGGGCATGAAGGTGGCCCGCGGTCCGGCCAACCCCAGCCTCAACCACGAATGCGGTCTCGTGATCAACGCTTTCGAACGAGAGCCCTACGTCATGATGACCCACAACCCGTCTTATTACGTAAACCTGGTGGAGAAGCAGGGTTACGGAAAGGCGAAAGACCTTCTGGCCTTCGACATGACCACGCGGGATTTCGATCCTCGCGTGAAGCGCATCGCTGAGAAGGTGAAGGCGCGCGGCAAACTCGACATTCGTCCTATCAACATGAAGAACTTTCAAGCGGAAGTGCAGCTCATCCGCGAGATCTACAACGCCGCTTGGGAGAAGAACTGGGGTTTCGTTCCGATGGACGAGCTCGAATTCAAGCATATGGCCAAGCAGCTCAAAGACGTGCTCTGGCCCGAGTTCTGCCAGCTCGGTTTTATCGACGGTAAGCCGATCGGCTTTGCGCTCTCTCTCCCCGACATCAACCAGGTGCTCAAAGACATTCCGAGCGGCAAGCTTCTTCCGTTTGGGATCTTCACCTTGCTTTCGGGTCTTCGCCCCAAGGCCAGGAAGATCAAGCGCGTGCGTGTGATCACGTTGGGCGTGGTGCCTGAATGGCGCACCTCGGGTCTGGCTAGCGTATTCTATTATGAGGCCTATAAGGCCGCGGAGAAGCTCGAACTCGACGAGCCGAACGAGATGAGCTGGATCCTGGAAGACAACCGCGACATGATCTCGGCCATCGAGGCCTTCTCCGGCAAGCCGGCCTATAAGACGTTCAGGTTGTACGACAAGAGCCTATAGAGCCCTGCTTATTGGCATTTCCCGTTCACGCACTTGTGGGGAAAACCACAGTCAAAATTGGAATGGCAGCGATTGTTCCAGTCGTTCTTATAAACGCATTTGCGGTTCACGCAGATTTTACCGCCGTGACAGTCGTAGTTGGAGCGGCATTCGGGGTCCCCTTGCTCGAGACAACGACGATTGCGGCACTGGGCTGGCCAGCCACAGTCGATGGCGGAGTAGCACTGGTTCAGTGGGCTGCTCTTGGACACGCACTTTTCGCGCACGCATACGTTAGCAGCCGGGCATTCGTTGGAGCGTTGGCAGGCAACTTCTTCCGTAGTGAGTTCCTCGTCCGCGGCGTTTGCGGATTTGGGCAGGTATACGAGGCAGAGAAGGGCTAGAAAAAAGATCTTCATATGAACTCCCGTTAAAACTGGGCTCCGCCCTATTTATCGCAAATGCGGCTCCGAGTCGATTGGGCGATCCATTTCAATATGGTACATTTTTCATATGAGGGTGCTCGGTATTGATCCTGGATCGAATTTCCTCGGCTTAGGCTGCGTGGAAGTGCGCGGATCCGCTTTTTCCTGGGTGGGGCATCGGCTGCTGAAGGTGAATCCCGGCGGCAAATGCACGATCTCGGAGCGCTTGAAGCTCATCCACGAAGGGCTTTCGGAAGTTCTGTTCATTTGGAAACCATCTGCGGTCGCAATCGAAGAGGTATTTTTCGCCAAGAATGCGCAGAGCGCGCTCAAGCTGGGGCAGGCGCGGGGCGCAGCCCTTGTGGGCGCGGCCGTGCTGGGCCTGCCGATCTTCGAATATCCGGCGACGGTGGTGAAGCAAACCGTGGCGGGTTCCGGCCGGGCCGAAAAAGATCAGGTGCAGAGGATGGTGAAGGCGATTCTGAGCCGCACTCTCGCCAAAGACGCCGAATTCGAAAGAGAAGATGTCTCGGATGCCTTGGCGGTAGCGATCTGCCATCTCCAGCACCGGCATCGAAAACAGATTCTTCGCCCGTCCACGCCCGCAAAAAGACCTGGTCTGGAACGCGGCTTATAGCTAATCTCAATGCATGATCGCTCGCCTGAAGGGCCTCCTCGAAGAAAAGAACAAAGACGGAGTCGTGATCGACGTCCAGGGCGTAGGCTACGGCCTGCATGTTCCCGAGACAGTTTTCCTGCGCTTGCCGGACTTGGGCGGAGAAGTTTCCTTATTCGTGCACACTCATGTGCGCGAAGACCACATCACTCTGTATGGCTTTCTCTCGAAGCTCGAAAAAGACACCTTCGAGATCCTGATGACGGCGAGCGGAGTCGGGCCCAAGCTTGCCCTGACGATCCTTTCGAATCTTGAGGCGGGCCAGCTGCTTGAGGCGGTGAGCGCGGGCAATAAAATGCTCTTCAATGGCATCAGCGGGGTAGGCAAGAAAACCGTCGAAAAGCTGTTCGTGGAGATCCGCGAGAAGGCGGAAAAGCGGCTTAACCTTGAGAGGGGTGGGGAAGAAACCACTTCTGGAGCGAAGAAAAAGAGCTCCAGTGTTTCTGCTTCCGTTTCCTGGGTGAACGATCTCGAGCAAGCTCTGCTGGGAATGGGATATCGGGATAATGATGTTCGCTTGGCACTAAGAGAGATTGCTGGTCACGATTCTACTCACAAAGATTTCGATACTGCGTTCAAGAACGCGCTGAAATATCTTTCGGGCGGGGTGCGCCCACAGATCCGAGGTAATGCGTGAACGAAGAACAACGCATGGTGGAGCCGGAACTGCGTGTGCATAGCGAGTCGCTGCTGGAGCAGAGCCTGCGCCCGCAAACCTTTGGCGACTTCATCGGGCAGACGAATCTCAAAAATAATCTTTCCGTTTATATCGAGGCCGCGAAAAAGCGGAACGAGGCATTGGATCACTGCCTCTTCGCGGGCCCTCCCGGGCTCGGAAAGACGACGCTTGCTTATCTCGTAGCGAAGACGGTGGGATCGGAACTCTTTACGGTGTCTGGCCCCGCGCTCGATAAAAAAGGCGATCTTGCGGCCGTACTTACGAACCTCAAGCCCTTCGACGTCCTCTTCATTGACGAGATCCACCGCGTGCCGATCGCCGTGGAAGAGGTGCTATACAGCGCCATGGAAGATTTCAAATTGGACATCATCCTCGGCCAAGGCCCGGGCGCCCGTACGATGCGCATCGACCTGCCGAAGTTCACCCTGATCGGGGCCACCACCCGGTCGGGCCTGCTTTCCACGCCCCTCCGGGACCGATTCGGCATCCATTTCGTGCTCGAGTTCTATCAGCCGGCCGAGATCCAAGAAATTCTAATGCATAGCGCTAAAAGATTGGGCGTGAAGCTCGAAAAGACAGGGGCCGAGGAGCTGGCGAAACGATCCAGAGGAACGCCCCGCATTGCAAACCGGCTGCTCCGCCGGGTGCGTGACTTTGCCGACGTTCAGGGCAAAGGCATAATCACCCAGGAAATCACCAAGGCAGCGCTTTCGAGCCTAAACGTAGACCATCGTGGTCTCGATGCGATGGACAAGCGCATCCTCACGACGATCATCGAAAAATTCGACGGGGGGCCCGTCGGGATCGACACCCTGGCCGCGGCCATTGGTGAGGAAGCCCAGACCCTGGAAGACGTCTACGAACCCTTCCTTTTGCAGCAGGGATTTATCCACAGAACGCCCCGCGGGCGCCTCGCTTCGCGCATCGCCTACGAGCATTTTGGCCTGCAATTTCAGGCAGGAACGCAGCCCGAACTCGAAATCTAATCTTGACCCTACTGACGGACTCAGGCTATTACGGAGGCCTTGGTAAAATCTGGCAACAGATTAATGGGCCCGTAGCTCAGTTGGTTAGAGCATCTCACTTTTAATGAGAGGGTCGGAGATTCGAGTTCTCCCGGGCTCACCATTATCAAGACGCATCTCAAGTGCGTTCCCTTCGTCTAGGCCGGTCTAGGACACCTCCCTTTCACGGAGGTAAC
>DATBTF010000092.1:0-59552 GCA_036559405.1 Bdellovibrionota bacterium | reverse complement strand
AGAAATTTCTACGCATTAAAAAATTTTAATGAAAGATTTTTAATCTCGGCGCCCCCCTTAATTTCGATCTGATAGCGAGTTTTCATAGGGGAAAATCGACAAAAAACGCTATCTACTGTCAATGTTTAGGGAATTTTTTCTCCCATTTTTTTTGATAATTCTTACTCCCGAAATTCATTCGGAAATTTTGATAGTCAAGCGTGCGTAGGTTTTTTCACTCGCGTAACCCCTTGCAGAGATTAAAAAACTTTAATTATTTTTCAGGACACACAAACTTGTTTCCGCTCTCACGCTATGCGAAATTAGGCCTCATCTACGGAAGGTAAAACGTGCTTAAAAGTCAGCCCGCAACCTGTGCGGATCTGCTGTCTGGAGCGCGATACAAAATCCCTGGATGCGCCCCGTTCTTAGGAGAAACCGATGCAGTGGTTGAAGTTGTCGAATGAGAAGCTGTTAAAAGCTGTCGCCGTAGCCGTGCTCGCCCTTGTGGGCGTTGGTATGGGCATGGGCGTGCATAAGATGCGCGAGCTCAACACGCACTATTCGATGAGCCAGTTCATGCCTAAGGACCACCCGCTTTACAACAGCGACCGTCTCGTGAAGAAAACTTTCCGGATCAACGAGCGCGAGCCCATGATCGTGAACTTGGTGCTCGGCGAAGGCGTCAAGGGCACCTGGCTGACCAAGGCGCGCATGGCTAGTCTGGAGCGGGCCACGGACGAAATCGCCAAAATTGAAAACATCGAAAAGGTGCTGAGCCTTTCCAACGTGGAAGTGGCCAACTCCACCGAGAAGGAAGGGATCCAAGTGGACCGCCTCATCGGGATGGTTCCCCAGGCGAGTTGGGCTGAACGCATCCTGAAGGATCCGCTGCTCACCCCCGGCCTGATTTCTCAGGACGGCCATGCCGTGACCTTGATCGCCGACATGCCTCCCGTGACCGAGAACCAGATGAACGACGTGATGGCGCAGGTGCGCGCGCGCCTGGGCAAGATCGCCTCGGAACAGGGCGCGACGGTAATGGTGAGCGGCGTGCTGCCCGTGCAGACGCAGATCACCACGCTGCTTAGCAAAGAGCTCGTGAACTTTTTCGGCCTGGCCTTTCTGGTGTGCCTGGTCACGCTTCTCTGCTACTTCCGCTCGCTCAGCACCGTATTTGTGTGCCTGGTGCTCGTGATCATCGCCAATATCGCGACCTTCACCTGCCTGGCAGTGCTCGGGATTCCCTTCTCGGTGCTCAGCTCTGCTTTGCCGATCATCTGCAGTATCGAGGCTCTAGCCATTGGCTCGCATACCTTGCTGATTTTCGGGGATAACTATCGCCTGGCGATGAACCAGCCAAACCCGCCCTCGAAGGCGCGTGTGGTTTGGAGCACTTATCGCTCGCTTCTCTTCCCCAACTTTCTGATGTCGACCACTACGATCATCGGATTTGCCACGCTCGTACTGAGCCAAGTGCCGCTGATCCGCCAGTTCTCGCAAAGTGTGAGCGCCGGGATCCTGATGAGCTGCATTTGTATGTCGATCGCGCTGCCTTCACTCATGTATCTCTTCCCGATTCCAGTGGCCCGCTCCTGGACCGGCGCCAAAGCGCGCTGGGCCCTTTGGGTGATCCACCACCGCCGTATGGTGGTGTTCGGAGTGATGGCGGGCGTGGTGATTATGTTCGCCGGGGTAGGCACGAGCCTCAACTGGTCCGTTCGCCTCTATGACGACCTTCCGAAGGTGGGCGATCTCCAGAAGTCCACCGACCTGATGGACCACAAGCTCGGCGGAATGATCCCGCTCGACTTGATGATCAAACAGGAAGGCGAAGAGAACCCGTGGAACGAGCCGGTTCGCATCCAGAAGCTCAAGGATGTGCTCGTCAAGTGGCGTAAGGACCCTGCCGTAGGTTCGGTGATCGGTCTGCCCGATTTCCTGAATACCGGCATCCAGTCCCTGGATTCCCGTAAAGCAGTGGCCGAGACCATCTTTCTTTACGGATTCTCCGGTGCCGACAACCCGATTGCACACTTTCTTTCGAACGACGGTGAGTCCACCCGCCTCAGCTTCCGCATGAAGGACGTGGATGCCGATCGCATGAGCACTGCGATCCGCAAGATCACGGCCGACGTGAAGCGTACTTTCCCTGGTTCGGACGTATACGCCGGCGGGATGGCAGCGATGGTGCACCCGCTGAACGCCGAGCTTTCCTCCGACCTGATCTACGGTCTGTGGCACTCGCTCGTGCTGATCTCGATTCTGCTGATCCTGGTGTTCCGCTCGGTGCGACTTGCGCTGATCGCGGCTGTACCGAACTTGTTGCCGCCCCTCGCGCTGTTGCTCACGATGTCGTACCTCAAGACGCCGATCAAGCCAGTGGTGGCCATCATCTTCTCGATCGCGCTCGGCCTGGCGTATAACAACACTGTTTTTCTGCTCACCCGCCTGAAGAAGGTCCAGCAGACCTTCAAGGGCGCGGCCGATGTGATCATGCGCACGTGGTATCAGGAAGGGAACCCTTGCCTGTTCTCCTCGCTCGCGGTGCTCGGTGGCTTCGCGGTGTTCCTCGCTTCCTATTTCACTCCGAACCGTACCTTCGGCGCCTATATGCTTTGGTCGATCGGCGTGGGATTGGTCGGCGACCTGATCTTCCTGCCGGCTCTGCTCCGTATGTTTCCCTGGTTCATCTTCCCTGGTGACGCTGAGCCTGTGAAAGCCAAGAGCCGTCCGCGCCCCCGCATGGCGCTCATGATCTTCGCGCTTGCGATCGGCATGGGCCCCTCGGCCGCTGCCGCTGCAGACAACGTGGTGCGCTCGCCCTTCCTTCTCACTATGAAGAAGGCGGAGTTCGCCCGCCTGTTGCATGACAACGTGATCGCTAAAGCGACCAAGGGTCAGCAGGTAATTTCCTTGAATCCGATCGTTGTGACCAACCCTTTCGAGGTTCAGGTGAGCGGGATTAAAGTGAAGCTGAACTATCAGCTCGATGCCCCGCAGAATCCCAATAACCCTTCGGAATGGAACCTCAAGAGCCGCCGGATGAATGCGGAAATTCTCGTCGACAGCGTGGAAGCTCACCAGACCATCCGCGTGGTGAATGGTGAGGATGTGGTGAACGTTCGCATCGACGGCAGCTGCCGTGACGTGAAGCTCGCGCTCCCCGAGGGCACCGCCTCTGCTTCGGGTAAACTGACTCTTACCCAGACGGCGGGAACGCCCCGGCTCGTCCTTCAGAACTTCAAGGCTGACTGGGTTCCCGGCTCGTGGCAGGCCGTTTCGATGGACTGCACGGGTCCCCAGGGCTTTGGTGAAGTAGTGAGAAACGAGGCGCTCAAGCAGCTTCAGCGGATCGATCCTTATCGCGCCGAGCTTGCCAAGGGTATCCAGGACCAGCTGGACCAGGCGAGCCTTGCCAAGGACATCGACATCGCATTCACCAACCCACTGCAGAACGGCCAGAACATCCGCCTGCTCGCACCGCCCAGCCGTGCCGATGAGAACGGCGATATGCGCGTACGTGGCGATGCTTATTTCACATTCGCCTCCGTGAGAGGCGAATGCGGCGCCGAAGTGCGCGAGTTTCCCGCTGAGCCCAAGCCGAGGGTAGGAGAGGCCGCCCTCTATGTGCCCCTCGCGACCTTAAAAGCAATTCTCGCCTGCACGCATTCTGACCGCTCGCTTGCCTTCAGGGCCAGCAGCAGAGACTTTCCGGCCTTTCAACAGTTGATGGCGAGTCATATGGCCAAGGATGCCGTTTGGCCGGACTTGAACAACTTTAACGATACCTCCATTTTCCACTTCGCAGGGAACTCGGCCGCCGCTCCCCAGCTTTCGAATGAGAAGAGCGCCGGTGCGAACCTGATCTCGGCCAATCTGATCCAGCCGCTGGACGTGGACATGTACGCCCCCCGCGGCGGGACGCTCGTGCCGTATGTGGGCGCGCTCGCCACGTATTCCGGCCCTGTGCAGATCTCTGTGGTGGATGGCGCCGTGAATATCAAGCCGGAGAAGGCGGGCAAACTCACCGTCTCGGGTGGATTCGTTCCTAGCTACGTGGCAAAGTACCATCCCACGGGCGCCATCAATTGGGCGAAGATCACGCCCAGCCTGCAGCAATCCTTGCTCACCAAAGGCTGGACCTTTGCGTTGCCGCAACAGGATCTGAACTCAACGGTGCGGCTGAAGTTCGGCAGCGGTGATCTGCAGGGCGCGAACTTCCGCCTCAACTACACCATCATCCGCAAGTAGCTAGATACTTACCTTGATGCCGGCGAAGATCCGGTTGTTCTTGTGGTAGACGCCAATTGGCGTGTTCGTCTTGCCTTGGAACATCTCGCCCAGGCCGTAGACTTTCCACGCATCGTCCAGCTTATAGGTTCCTTCCAGGTGGTAGAGCACGCCAGTGGCTTTGGTGTCGAACACGGCAAACATCTCTGAGGTGAATGCGTCTGCCGGCTGCCAGCGCCCGCCCAGGGTGATGCCGCGGTCGAACATCCGGGCAAGCGAAGGCGTGCTTGTGGACTGACCGGCGTTTTCCTGGAGATCGGCGAAGGTGAGGAGCCCGATCGCGGTGAAGCTGCTCGATTCGCCCGAGAAGGTGTGTTCGAGTTCGAGCGCCGCCTCGGTGATGTTTTCCGTGATGCTCGCATTGTTTTTGCGATAGGCCTTGGTGATGGCTAGCTCACTGCGCACGAGTAGCTCCCAGAAGGGGAAGGTGAGGCTGCCGCCGGTCATCGTAATGCGGTGGTAGATGGGGCGCAGGCCAATCATGCTGTTGGCGTTTACCTCGACCCTGGGCAGAACAGCTACGGTTGTGCCGTTCAGCTCTGTGCCCGTCGCCGGCAGCGAAGAGGCTCCGTCGAAATAGTAGGCCGCTGCGTCCATGCCCCAGAAGTGGGAAGAGATCCGCGCCCCGAAATTGTTTTTCAGGGCGGCATCATATTCATAGTAAGGGGCGTACTGGTATTCCGGCTGGCGCGGAGGGTGGAAAGTGGTGGTTCCTTTCACGACATCGCCTCCGATCTCTCTCGGGAGCCAGCGGGATTTGTCGCCCGGCAGAATGGAGCGGCGCTGTACGGGAATGTAAATCCCTTCGAAGAGCAGGCCGTCGAAGTCCAGCTTGCCCGCCAGAGAAAAGGCGCCTAGTTTTTCGGATCGGATGGGATCGCTGTAGCGGCGTGCGGAGACCACGTCGACGGGATTGAATCCATCCGTGACTCCCCAGGTGAAGGTATTGAAACCTACCTGAGTGGTGAAGGTGGTGCTATCGCTGAGGGAATCCTTGATCTGGAAATACCCTTCCGGAAGATCCACCCAGCTTTCCTCCGATTTGGTGGGATTGGCAGGGTCCCAGTGGCCCGTAGGGCGGGCTTTCATCAGAAATGTTTTGCCCGCCTTGAGGCTTGAGGCGACCTCGGCATTCAGAACTCCGAATCCCTGCTTCACGTGGGGGGAGAGGGTGTCTGGATAGTATTGGCCCTGCAGATCGAGGGTGGTGCCGACGCTGTATTTTATCTCAGTGCCTCCGGAAGTCGTGCGTGACTTCGAAGCCGCGAGTCCCAGGCTAGGAAGCAGAAGGGTGAGGGTAAGGGCCGACGATAAAGAAATGAATGATTTCACGAAGAAAACTGTAGCTTATGCGCGCGGCTTGAGCAAACTTCGCTGCGTCGTGAGCGCGACGATCTTTTCGGCGATGCGCACTCCGTCGCAGGCCGCGGAGGTGATTCCTCCGGCATAGCCGGCGCCCTCCCCAGCGGGGAAGAGACCGGGATGGGAAATGCTTTCCAGACTGTCTTCCGAACGCGTAACCCGAACGGGACAAGACGTGCGTGACTCAATGCCGTAGAACTGGGCTTCGGCGCAGACAAAGCCCCGCATATTGCGCTCGAATTTTTCCAGGGCGCCGATGATGCGGGTGCCGAGATCCTTAGGCAGGATTTCGTCCAGGCGAACGCCGATGGCGTGGGAGGGCGAAGATCCCTTCGACACGGCACCGGCTTTGCCCGCGGCAAAATCCGTGAGCTTCTGGGCCGGCAGCTCTCTCGTGCCTCCGGCCTCGCGCACGGCTTGGAAGGCGCGCTCTTCCAAAGCGCGGCGTAGTTTCATGCCGCCCCAGAGGTCGTTTCCGAAACTTTTTTGGTGATCCACGCTTACGACAATGGCGGCATTGGCGAAGGGCGAGTTGCGGTGGTAGTTGCTCATCCCATTACACACGATTCCATCGGCCTCGGTTCCCGAGGAGAGAACGTAGCCTCCCGGGCACATGCAGAAGCTGTAGACGCCTACGTTGTCGTAGGGATCGTGTTCGGCGAGTCTGTAATTGGCAGAGCCAAGTTTCGGATGCTCCCAGGCGTCGCGGTATTGGATTTTATTGATGAGCTCCTGGGGATGCTCGATCCGCAGGCCCATCGCGAAGCTCTTGCCTTCGAGCGCGACTCCCAGGTCGCGCAGATGCAGTAGCATGTCCTCGGCGGAATGCCCCGTGGCCAGCACAACCTGGGGCGAGCGGAGAACCTGGCCGTGCTCGGTGCGCACTCCGGCGATCGCGCCGCCTTCCACAAGCAGCTCGGTGACCTGCGTATCGAAATGAATTTCGCAGCCGTTGGCGCGCAGAAATTCCCGCAAAAGGGGAATCACGCGGCGGATGCGGTCGGAGCCAACGTGTGGATTTGCTAGCCACTGAATTTCCGCTGGAGCACCGAACTGCACGAGCCGGTTCATTACGTAGGGGATATGAGGTGATTTGATCCGCGTGATCAGCTTGCCGTCGGAGTAGAGGCCGGCGCCGCCTTCCCCGTAGCAAACATTATTGCGGCGGTCGAGCTCGCCATGCCGCCAGAATTTGGAGATGCCTTTGATCCGCGCTGCGCTCTCCGATCCGCGCTCGAGCAGCAGGCAAGGTACGCCCCTCTCCACGAGGCGCAGGGCCGCGAATAGACCGGCTGGGCCAGAGCCCACGATGATCGGTCGCTCGGTGCCCGGTGCGACTTCGATCTTCTCCAGCGTGAACTGTTCCACGCGCAGCTCCTCGCCCTTTTCGGCGACTTCCACGGAATACACGAAGTGGGGCGAATGGCGTTGGCGTGCGTCCACGCTCTGTCGCAGGATGCGGTAGGGCCCATGATCCGGCGTCATCCAGGCGAGGCGGTCGGCGAGGTCCTCGTCGAGGGGCACCTTGAGGTCGTTGAGGATGCGGGACATGCCGGGCTTATAGCACCGCTCTTTCCCCTGTACAAACTTGGCCATTGTGCGAAGGTACGCCTATGGACCAAAACAATGTCCCCCCTCAGCCGCCCGGTACTTTCCGGGTCGTTCTTACGATGAATGCCCGCCAGCCGAGGCTGGACACGCATCTGCTCGAAGCGCTGCGGGGGCAAGAAGAGAATGGCGATCTCAAGCGCATCTCGCGCTCGCAGTTCAAAAAGCTTTTCGACGAGAAACGGGTGTTGATCAAAGGCCAGCCCGCCAAGCCCAGCAGCAGTCTGGCGGCGGGGGTGACCTACGTGGACGTTGTGCTTTAGATTCCTTCGAGGAAGCGCCAGGTGCTCTCTTCCTGGCTTTCGAAATATTCAGGGAACTTCGCGGGCGACGGAATCTTGGTGTCGCCGATCTCGATCCCCAGGCTCGTGGAACCTTTTTTCCAGAAGTAGTAGTCGGCCGAGGAGCCCGGAGCGACGTAGATCACATCTGCAATGGGGCCGTAGGTATAGCGATTGGTTTCAGCCATGTGCCTGGTGAGGGCATCGAAGCGTGTTCTGGAGGTCGGGTCCACCGGATCGTGGGTGTAGGCCCAGGGGTACATGATCAGCTCGCCATAGGCGTGGAAATCGATGCTCGCTTTGACGTTGAGAGACGAGAACAGCTTGATGATGCCGGCAATGCTCGGGGTGGGCTCCATGTTCTCGTGGTTGGGGTAGGGATAGGAACGGTTGGGATCGCGGTTGCCGTCGTAGCGGTTGGAGCTCGCGAAGCCGTCGGGGTTCAGCACCGGCACGAAGTAGATGTCGTGGGAATCGACGAGCTTCGTAAGGCGGTCTTCCTTGTGGTAGGCCGCCACGAGTCTGTCCACGAGATGCATCAGCACCTCCGTGGTGATCAGTTCGTCGCCATGGGTGGCTGCCGTGATCATCACCACGGGTTTGCCTTTGCTCTGCTCGGAGGCGAGGTGGAGCGCTGTGAGGGCGCGGCCCGCTTTGCTCAGGCCGTAGTCCACCACCTGCACCAGATCGGACCGGGCGGCCTGGTGGGCATGCATCCAGTCCTGAACCTGGTCGAAGCTGTGATAGCCAGGCACGCCAGCCGTGAGCCGGTATTCCTGCAGCTTGCGCCGGATTGCGGCGGATACGTCGCGTTCCATCAGCTGGGCGCCGGGGGCCAGCGCGAGCAGGAGCGGGGACTGGTCGGCGGGAATGTCCACGACGAAGCCGTTCCCCTGGCGGTGCTCGATCTCGAACAGCCTGGAGACTTTGGGGAGCTGCGCGAATTCTGACGGAGGCAGGAAGTAGCTCGAAATCACCGGGCTGGATTCAGCCAGAGCGGCCAAAGGAAGAATGGAAAAAAACGCATATGCAATGAAAGCCGATCTGATCATGATTCCCTCCGGTTTCCGATAGGATCGCCGGAGTATAAGGGATTGCGAATGCCTTTTCCATGCCTTGTTCTTACTTGGGCTGGCAGGGGCGTATGGAAATTTTTTCAGGGACGATTATAGGTCAGGCCGCCCTGGCCAGCGGTCATTTTCCAGCCAATGGTGAAAGCGCCGGTGGGCGCTATGTACACGGCGGAAGAGGGGGGTGAAATCGCCGTCGCTCTGAAAGCTTTCCTGAAGCATTTCTCCCTCGCCGGAAAACGCTGAAAGGGGGGCCGCACTCGTGTTTTGCAGAACATCGGCCACGGTTTGCTGTCCGGCATTGTCCTCGTCGCCGGCATTGCTTTTCTCGCCCGCCGTGCGGCGCCGGAGCATTTCGCGCAGGCGGTCCCGGGCGGTTGCAGCGAAAAGGTCGCCCGAGCCGGCACCGGAATTGTAGGCACTGAGGGCTTCGCGGGGGCCTGTCTTGGCGGGTTCGTTTTTCTTCTCTTCTTTTTTGGCGGGCTCACGAGAGGCGCCTAGGGTGTATTCCAGGGGCGCGGCAAGGGATTCGGGCGAGATCACGGGAGGGCGATTCTCTACGGCCGGATGGCGCTCGGATTCTTCTTTGGAGGCGGGTGCGCGCGCGGCGGCCGTATCGCCTACCGGGCTTGCCACCACAGGCTTAGCTGGGTCTTGGGCCGCCGCCTTGGCTGCCTCCTGGGCCGCGGAAGCCCGGGCCGGGGAGGCGGGGGAGGAGGCCGGATAGGAAGAGGGATCGGCGGCCAGTTCTTTGTCTGTCACTCTCATCAGCTGACGGTCGCCGTTCGCGACAGCCATTTTTACGGGAGCACCATAGTCACGGTCGAGGGTGATGTTGGACCCTCGACGAGCCGCCATGAGGGCGCCTCCGGCGAGGGCGAGCACGGCCCCTTTTTTCGGATCGAGAGTGGCCTGCGCAAGCGCTTGGGCCGGGGCCAGAAGGGTGTTCAGGGCAAGGTGGATATCGCTGTTCCTGGCGGGCGGCGCAACGTTTGTGTCTACGTTCACGGTATAGGACGTGGATTTCTTTTCCGTAACGGCCGGGGGCGCGAGCTTCTCGCCTGCCACAATCATTCTTTTGGAGACTTTATCCAGGCGCCCCGCCCGGACGAGAAGCTCATCGGCAGCCAAGCCTGCGGCGGCGATGAAGTTGCGGGCATGCAGCTCGGCCCGCAGCTGCTCCTGGGGAAGCAGGGCGATGGTGCTTAGCGACGCTTCCGTGCCTCCGTTTTCAATGAAGCTGCGGATTCGTTCTTTATTGGCGGCCACTTCTTCACCGCTGCTGTTTTCGAGCTTGTTGGCCCGAAGAGCCGACTGGGGGTCGGTGTTGAAAAGTTTGCGGGAGAAAGGATCCAGCTGCGCCCAAGGATCCTCCGAAGGGTTCGTCTGTCTTAACGCGGGTTCCAGGGCTTTTTGCTTCCCGGCCCGTCTGAGGAATTCCCCATAGTGTTTCGCAACGGCGCGGTTTTCGTCCCGGCGGATCTCCACGCTGAACTTGGCCTGGCTGACCAGGCTTGCGGCGTCGCTGAGCTTGGCGGAGGCCTCCTGGAACTTCGGGGCGGCTGCCTGGAAGCAGGCCGTTTGCCCGTTCTCGCACTCGCTTTTCTGGTCGCGTGCCTGGCGGATCAGGTTGCAGGCTTCTTCGGCCTTGGCGTCGATTTTGTCGAGCTGCTGGTTGATATCGGTATAGGTGTGCTCGCAGACACCGCCATTGGCCGGGGCGGCCAGGTTCAGCTGGCAGCGGTGGAGAGGTTCTCCGGTTCCGGTGCGCAGGGTGTGGAGTTCTCTTAAGAGATCCTGGTTGACCTTCTCACAGTCGATGCCGTCATGGGCACCCGAAGGGAGGGGTGAGAGGAGGAGAACCAAAACTAGGGCGGCCCGGGGAAAGGCCTGAGGGGGTGTGTTCAAGCTTCGATACCTATATTTTTGATCGGCCAAGAGGGGGGTGTTTCTTCAGTGATAAAAATCAATAAATTCAATATGTTATAAAGTTAATAGCGCAGGCGGTCAAACTGTCGTTTCGGGAAACGCCCTTTGCTACCCTGAACGTAATGCTCGTTCTCCGTAAGCAAGGCCTCTACTGCGAAGCTGGCGACTTCTACATCGATCCTAAAGGTGGGGTGGACAGGGCCGTGGTGACCCATGCCCATTCCGACCACGCACGGCGGGGGGCAAAGCAATACTATACCCCCCGGAGCGGCGTTGCCCTGGTGCGCGCCCGCCTTGGCCAGAAGATCGCGATCGAGGGACATGAATTTGGCGAGAAATTCCGGCTGGGAGGAGTGACGGTTTCTTTCCATCCCGCAGGGCATATTTTGGGCTCCTCTCAAGTAAGACTCGAATATGGGAGCGAGGTTTGGGTGGCGAGCGGCGACTATAAGCGTGAGTTCGATCCCACCTGCGAGCCCTTCGAGCCTGTACCTTGCGATGTATTCGTGACCGAGGCCACTTTCGGTACTCCCGCCTACCAGTGGAAGAAAGATGCCGATCTGGGCCGCGAGATCTTTGACTGGTGGGAGAAGAACCGTAAAAGAGGGACGAACTCCGTTCTCTGCGCCTATTCTCTCGGCAAGACCCAGCGGGTGCTGGGACTCCTAAACAACCTCACCGACCGGGCGGCCTATCTCGACCCTGCCGCGGCGGCGCTCACCGACTGCTACCGCGCGGAAGGCGTCAGGCTGCTACCAACGATCGATATTGCGAATCTCGGAAAGGAAGCCCGCCTCAAAGGCGAGCTCATCATTGCACCACATTCCTTTTTGTCCGGACCCAATGCCGTTTTTCTCGGAAATGAATTCGAAACGGCCTTCGCTTCCGGCTGGATGGCGCAGAACCAAGGATACGGCGTCGCCTCCGCTTACGACCGGGGCTTTACGATGAGCGACCATGCCGACTGGAACGATCTTCTGCGCACCATCAGAGAAACGGGTGCCAAACGCGTTTATGTGCAGCATCGCGGCCCGGGCGCCCTGGTACGTCACCTCAATTCGCTGGGACTCGAAGCTTTTCCGGAAGAAGAACTGGCGAAAACACCGGCTTCGCAGCTGAGCCTGTTCTGAAGTAGGATGGGGGAGATGGGGGAAAAGAAGAAAGTTCTGCTGAGCGTGGGCGACTTCGCCCTGCCCGTGCCACGCAAGGGCAGCATCGACGCGCTCTCCGGCTATGGCCGAGCCACCCAGATGGGGATTGAAATCCACCAGCAGGTACAAAAGCGGCGTGCCCGGGAGTACGGCAACTATGAGGCGGAAGTGCCGATCGCGATGGAGTTCGAGCGGGGCGATTTTCTTTTCCGTGTCGCCGGCCGTATCGACGGGCTTTTTCGTGATAAAGAGCCGCGCATCGAAGAAATCAAGAGCACCTTCCAGGTGAAGGAGCTCGCCAAACGCCTGCGCTCGGGCACCCTCGAGCATCCCTACTGCCTGCAGCTGCTTTCCTACGGTTACTTTTTTTACAAGCAGGAGGAAGTGCTGCCGGAGCTGGCCTTTCATCTGGTGAGCACGCGCAATTTCGAATCGGATACCTTCCTCCTCGATTTTGACCTGGGCGAATATGAAGAATGGCTCGAGAAACGCCTCGACGAGCTGGAGGAAGAGGCCGAGGCCGCCGTGAAACGAGCGGACCGCCGGCGGAAAGAAGCGGGCCGTCTGGCGTTTCCCTTCGCGCAGCCCCGGACCGGCCAGTTGGAGCTGATCGGCTCGGTGGAAGAGGGGATGCTGGAGAGGAAGCGCATGCTGATCCAGGCGCCCACGGGCCTCGGGAAAACCGTGGGCGTGCTCTATCCCTCGCTGCAAAACGCACTCCAGCGCGGGCAGCGTGTGGTCTATGTGACTCCGAAGAATAGCCAGCATGCCGTGGCGGAAGACGCGGTGGAGCGGCTGCAGGAGAAGGGCGCGAAGATCCGCTCGCTCACCATCACCGCCAAGAGCAAGATCTGCTTCAAGAATGAGCCGCTTTGCAATCCGGGCTATTGCGAGTACGCCAAGGATCATTACACGAAGATGGCCGAGCATAAGGTGCTCGAGAAGCTCGCGAAGAAGAAAAAGCTCACGAAGAAGACTTTCCAGGACCTGGCGCGCACGCACGAGGTTTGCCCGTTCGAGCTGCAGCTCGAGGCCGCGCAGGACGCCGAGACCGTGGTTTGCGATTACAACTATGTGTTCGCCCCGCGTTCGGCCTTCACCCGTCTTTCCGCCTCCGGGCTCGACCAGGACGGGAAGCCGAACCTTGTGATCGACGAGGCCCACAACCTCCCTGCCCGCGCGATGGACTACCATTCCCCGGAATTATCGTCGTTCACGCTTACGAAGATGCGCGAACAGCTCACGGAGCTGCACGCCCGTTTTCGGATTGAGGCCCTGGAGCTTCTCGAAGGCGCGATCGCCGTCCTGAAACAGTGCGCGCCTCCCGGCACGAATGCGCCCAGAAAAATCGACCCGCCGGCAGCGCTTTTCCACGACCACGATCTTCTGCTGCGGGCTTTTCTCTCCCGCTATCTCGAGAGCGACGAGGAGATTCTCGCAGGGGATCCCGTGCTGCGGCTCTGTTTCTACTGGTCGGAGTTCACCGCGGCCCTCGAGTTCGTGGAGGGCGGAGCGCGCGAGGAGTTTTTCACCACCTTCGCCCCGCATCCCAGCGGGGGAGTGGTGCGCATCACCTGCTGCGACGCCTCGAGTTTCCTGAAAGCCTGCTACGATGACTACGAGCAAGTCGTGGGCTTTTCCGCCACTCTCAAGCCTTTCGATTTTTATAGCCAGCTGGCTGGTCTCAAGGCGGAAACGCTCAAGACGGCGGAGTTCCGCTCGCCCTTTCCCAAGAGCCAGCGCAAACTGCTGATCATTCCGCAGATCTCTTCGAAGTACGCTGACCGCCAGCGCAACTATCCGAAAGTGGCGGAAACCATCGCCCGTATCTCCGCGCTTCGCCCGGGCAACTACTTCGCCTTCTTCCCATCCTTCGAGTTTCTCGAAAAAACCCTCGCGCTTTTCCAGACACCTCCGGGATTCTGTGTGCTTCGCCAGGAGCGCTATATGCGCGCCGATGAGATCGAGGATGTGCTGGCGCACCTCAAGGCCGCTGACAAGCCCACCATCCTGTTCGCGGTTTCCGGCGGCGTATTTGCCGAGGGCGTGGATTATCCCGGAGAGATGGCGATCGGGGCCTTCGTGGTGGGTCCGCCCCTTCCGAGTTTCGAGCTAGAGCGCGAAGAGATGCGCGCCTACTATGAGAAGCACTACAAGGCCGGCTTTGACTACGCCTATACCTTTCCCGCGATGGCCAAGGCGGTGCAGGCGGCGGGCCGGGTGATCCGTTCCGAGACCGACCGGGGTTTGATCGTTTTGATGGACTCACGCTTCCTCCAGCCGTCCTATGGAAAGTCGATGCCGGAAGACTGGTTCTCCGACAGCCCCCAGGAGCTGGTCTCTGGACAAATCCTTAAAGAAATCGAAGACTTTTGGGATGGTCGCCAACTTTCGTATAGTTGACTAAAATACTAAATTACGATAGTTTAGGCTCCCCTATGAAGTCTTTCTTTTCCCTGATGGCGATTCTTTTTCTCGTGCTCTCTCTGCCCGCCCACGCCGACGAGGCAGCCGATGCTGAGCAGGAACAGAAAGAAAAAGAAAAGGGCTACCAGCTGCTTTGTGTCCCCGGAACCTCCGAAGAGCAAAACCTTTCGCCCGACGACCGCGCCGATCTTCCGAAGCAGCGGGCCCGTTTCCACTCCCTGCTTTCTGACCCCGACAGCATTCTTGGCCCTCTCGAAATGGACATTTTCTCCGGGAAGAATGTAATGGGGGCCGTAATGGAGTACGCGTTTACGTGCGCCATCGTGGACACTCTGAAAGACGAGATCGAGAAGCGCGGCTGTGCGGATGAGGCGGGAAAGAATTTCACGGCAGCGAAAGCCCTGGAGAGCTGCACGCTGTACGGCAAACGCATCCAACGCCTGGTCGGCAGCAAAGACGAGTAATTGTCAGGATTTTTTGGCGGCGCTTCAGGATAAAGCGCTTGGCGGGCCCTTTGCCCGAGCGTATCCTTTAAGACAAATCACTTCTACCAAGGACGGCTAGATGAAATTATCCCCCTTTTTCCTCGTAACCCTTTTTTCCCTTTCCGCCTTCGCGAAAACAGACCCGGCTAAACCCGTTTTGGCCAGCCTGAATGTGCTGCAAGCAGCAGGCGCGAAAGTCGTCTCTTCCGATGCCGGTCTCAATCTCGGATACGGCCTGGCCAACCCGGCTCAACAGGAAAAAATCTCCGAAATCATGCACGAGAACGGGCGCTGCGGGGGCTTCGAGAGCCTTTCGCCTGATCTGAAAGCGGGGGACGTGCTCGCCTCGCTGAAATCGTTGGTGGAAAAAGACCGGGCCTACGCCAAGAAGCGCAAGCTGCTTACGCTGGAGAAAAAGCCGGAGATCGTGGCGGCCCTGAAAGAGCTCGACGAGAACAATATCCGCACTACTGTGGAGTGGCTGGCCGCGTTTCCGAACCGCTATAACAAGGATCCGCGCCCGAACGTGCACGTGGACCAGTTCGAGGGCAGGCTGCGTAACCTCATGACGGGTTTCCGCGGCTCCTGGAAGCTTGAGCAGATCGCTCACACCTCCACGCAGCAGAAGAGCCTGCGCCTCCATATCGAAGGGACCACCCGCCCGCGCCAGATCGTGGTGATCGGCGGACACCTCGATTCCATCAGCCGCATGGGCAACGCGCCCGGTGCGGACGACAACGCCTCGGGCTCGGCCAGCATTCTCGAAGCCCTGCGGGTTTTCCTCAGCAAGGGACCCGCCGAGCGAACCATCGAGTTTTTCTGGTACGCGGGCGAGGAGTCGGGACTGCTCGGCTCGAAAGAGATCGCCGGGAAATATAAGGCGGAAACCAAGAATGTCGTGGCCGTGCTCCAGCTGGATATGACGCTATTCCCGGGCGCGGGTCAGGGAGTGATCGGCAGCATGGAAGATTTTACCTCTGCCTGGCTGCGCGACTACGTCGTGGCCGTCAATGATACATACGTGGGTGCGCAGCTCATCACCGATACCTGCGGTTATGGCTGCAGCGACCACGCCAGCTGGTACCGCCAGGGGTTTCCCACAGTGATGCCGTTCGAAGCCGACTTCGACCGGATGAACCACAACATCCATACGGCCGGCGACGTGATCGACACTCGCATGAGCTTCGCGCACTCGCTGATGTTTGCCAAGATCGCGCTGGTGATGGCGATGGATCTGGGGAATTCCACCGCCAGCCAGCCGTACTAGGGATTCAGCGCAGGATCCCGCTGATCATGCTCTCGTCGAGATTCGGGTTGCCCGAGCGGCAGCGTCCCGTGCTCAGGGGCACCCAGAGGAAGTCCGGGTTTTCACTCAGCCACTTGCCTCCGGTAATCAGCCCGTCGCTGTCCCGCGTGAGCGTATAGCGGTATACACGGGTGTAGATCGGAGCGACGCCTGGTTCCTCGATCCGCGATCCGTCGTATTTGTGCACGTTAAGAGTTGCAGTCACCGTCACCACGGTAGGGCTGTTCTCTTCGATTTCCATCGAATAGCCGGAGACGATGTGGTTGTCGATCACTTCGTCGCGCCGGTAGTCCATGGCCACGGGTTTGTGGAGGTTCCCGATATAGTAGGTGAGGGTGCGATGGAAGAGGGCTGCATCGATGTCGTAGAGATCGTCGCCCCGGCCGTCGTAGCGGTGGCCGAACATCGAGGCATTGGCGCAGTAGTCGGCCTCGGTGAAGATGCCTTTCAGGTCGCTGACACTGAAGGTGACCCCGGACTGGGAATCGAGAACGGGAGTGGTGGGCTCGGCGCGCAGAATGGCTGCCGCGGCCCAGCCGTTGCAGTGGCCTTCCCACCAGATGCCATGGCTCAGATGATGCCCGGATTCCCAGCTGGCCGCGCCACCGCTGACGCCACGGGCGGACACATAGGAGTCATACTTGGACATCGGCCCCACCATCGGCTGTCCCTTGTTCGGCCACCAGTAGCCGCGCCAGGGCTGCTCGGAGCTTTCGGCCTTTATCACGCCTTCGTTGATGGCTAGGGTAACAGGATTCGGGCTCTGGGCGAGCAGAAGGTAGGCCAGAACTTTTTTGGCGCCGTCAACAAAGTCGGGCTTCGACGGAGGATCTTCGTAGCTCGTGTTGGTCGGCTCGTCGAGCGGCACGGGAAAGGGGTTGAACTGATCGTAGCGCAGGCTGTGCATGGTGAGCTTGCCGGCGTGTAGAGACCCGTGGGTCAACACTCCGTTGGTGGCTTTCACGAATGCGAGCTCCGGTTTCACCTTTTCGCCGTCGACGTTGTAAACGTAAAGACCGCTCGAGATTTTCTGGTAGCACCAGCGCTCGATGCGTGGGGAAACCTTCTTCTCCATATTGGGCAGGTTGCTGCTGGTGAAGCGGTAGCAGCGGCCGGGAGAATCGTCTCCATTGGCGTAAAACAGGGGAAAGCCGAGAACGAGAGCTAGCAGGGGAGCAAGCTTGATGTGTCGCATGGGATTTCCTCCAGGAGTTTTCTGGACGAACGTATCATTCCACTCCCGGAAGCGTTGTGCCCAGCTTGACGCTGCGGCGGAATAGTTGGCCAAGCGTGGCATAAGCCGTTAACCTGAATGCATGCGGCGGGTAATTGTTTTCAAGCATGTGGCCCATGAGGTGCTCGGAACCCTAAACCCCCTGCTGCGGGAGCAGGGCTTTCGGATCCGCTACGTGAACTTCGAGCGGGAGCCAGAGGCCCGTCCCTCTCTGGAAAAATACCAGGGCCTGGTGGTGTTCGGCGGCTGGATGGGCGTGTACGAGGCCGATCTCTATCCGCACATCAAGGTGGAATGCCAGCTGATTGAAGAGGCCCTCGGCCGCAACATTCCTGTTCTGGGCATCTGCCTGGGCTCCCAGATCCTCGCCCATGTGCTCGGGGCGAATGTGCGCCGGCACGAGGAGAAAGAGGTGGGCTGGCACGGGGTGGAGCTTACGGAGGAGGGGAGGAGCGACGCTCTCCTGCGGCATTTTCGGCCCAAGGAAAAAGTGTTTCAGATGCATGGGGATACCTTCGACATTCCCCGGGGCGCCGTGCATCTTGCTCAATCGTCCCTTTGCGCCGGACAGGCCTTCCGCTACGGCGAAAAGGCCTATGGCCTGCAGTTCCATCTTGAGGTCGATGCCGCAATGATCCGCCGTTTTCTCGATGTGCCCGCGAACCGGGACGAAGTGGAAGAGTTCGGAGGCAAACAGGCTGTCGCGCGGATGGAGCAGGAGACCGGCCTTTATCTCGGCCGCTCGCTGGAGCTGAGTAAGAAAGTTTTTCTCGAGTTCGTGCGGCTGTTTGGCGTCGGGGAGCGTTCGCCTCTGGCCCGCTCCGGCCATGGGAAACCCGTTTGATTTAGAGTAAAAAATCTAACTAGAGTAAAAAACCTAAAATAATAAATTTTTTATTTAGCTATTTGCAAATGGGTCGTCGTCGAGTATTTCTCGATTCAAGGACACCAAATTCTCAAGGAGCTAAAGATGAAAACCTTCCTATTCGCCCTCGCCGTTTTAATTGTTTCCACCCAAGTTTCCCGGGCCGCCAGCCTTTCCTCCCTCGAGTGCTACGCCTCCAACGGCGTGACCATGAAGGGGACTGAGTCGTCGGCTTTCGGTCTCAAGCTGAAAACCTACTGGGGAGTCTTCCAGAAGAACTTCCTGGCCTCCGTGGGCCAAGGCAGCACCTCCGAAATGACGATCATCGATCTGATCAGCGATAAAGGAACGGAATATAAGCTCGCCCTCAACGGCGGACTCCTCCGCGCCAGGACGGAGCAGGTAACCACGGGCACCGTGCTCCAGCCTTCGGAAAACCGTGACATGCCCCCCACGATCCTGGCCTATGTGCGCTGCACCCTGAAATTGCGTTAATCGATTTCCCCTGAGCCGGGTGCCTGGAAACGGGCCCCGGCCTTTTTTGTGCCCGTAAAGGCGCCGTGCTATTCTTGGGGCACGGTGCAAATCTCTCGATCTGGCCTGCTGGCATTACTCTTCGTCTACTTTGTGTGGGGCTCCACCTTTCTGGCGATCCGCATTGCGATCCGCGGCGACCATTCTTTCGCTCCTTTCATGCTGGCCGCCTTCCGCACAGGTGGCGCCGGCCTGGTGCTCCTGCTCGTTGCCCTTGCCTGCGGACACTCGCTTCGTGTCGGCTGGAAACCGTTCGCCTGGCTGGCGTTCACGGGCTTGTTGTTCTGGATCGGCGGGCACGCGCTCGTGATCTGGGCTGAGCAGCGGGTGGACTCCGGTCTCGCGGCTCTGATCTTCGCTTCCGTGCCGCTCTGGGCGGTTCTACTGGAGTGCTGGCGCAAGAACGATTGGCAGGCAAAAAAACTTCTGCCTGTACTGGTAGGTTTTCTCGGCGTTTCGCTGGTGCTGCCGCTCGACGGCTCGTCGCTGGGGGGCGGTCTCTGGATTGATGGCGCCGCTCTTGTTTTATCTGCTTTCTTCTGGGCCCTGGGCTCGGTGCTCGGCGACGGTCCCGCCCGGCACCTGCCGCTTGCATTGACGGGGGGCTATCAGCTGCTGAGCGCCAGCCTGGTCTCGTTCCTGATTGCCTTGCTCGCGGGAGAAAGCCGGGTGATTCCCGGAGGGGAAGCGCTGCTCGCGGGCTGCTATCTTCTCTTCGTCGGCACCGTGCTGGCCTTTCTGGCCTACGCCCATACGCTGCGGGTTCTTCCCGTGAACCTGCTGATGAGTTTCGCTTACGTGAATCCCGTGGTGGCCCTGGTTCTCGGAGCCCTCGTAATGGATGAAAAGCTCGGAGTGCGCTCCTTCGCGGGAATGGCGATCGTGCTCGGTTCGGTGGCCTGGATCTTCCTGGCTCCGGGCGTTCGGAGGTCCACATGAAAAAGGCCGGATTGTTTTTGAACGGACGCGTGACTCTGGGAACCGGTTCCCCCTTTCCCTCGGTGAATCCGGCGACCGGCGAGGAGTTCGCGATTGTACACCCGGCAACACTGAAGGAAGTGGACCATGCCGTGGAAAGTGCGCAGAATGCCTTTCCCGGCTGGGCCGCGCAGTCGGCCACAGAGCGGGGGCGTGTTCTCCGCCGGGCCGCGGGCTTGCTCCGGGAGAAAGTAGCCACGCTTGCCGAGCTCGAGACCACCGATAATGGCAAGCCGATCACGGAATCCAAGACCGTCGACATTCCTTCGGCAGCCGACGCACTGGAATTTTTCGCGGGAGTGGTCTCCGGCCTGAGCGGGCGTTACGTGGACCTCGGCAAATCCTTCGCCTATACCCGCCGAGAGCCCCTGGGGGTTTGCGGTGCCATCGGCGCCTGGAATTATCCGCTGCAGATCGCCTGCTGGAAGCTCGCTCCCGCCTTGGCTGCCGGAAATACGATGGTCTTCAAACCATCTGAGCTCACGCCGATGACGGCGCTTGCCCTGGCGGAGATTCTCGTCGAGGCAGGACTGCCGCCCGGCGTATTTAATGTGGTTCAAGGTGGCGCTGAAGTGGGCAGGGCGCTTTCCCTCCACAAAGGCATTGCAAAACTTTCGCTGACGGGCTCCGTGGGCACCGGAATCGCCGCCATGAAAGACGCGGCCACAACGCTCAAGAGCGTCACCATGGAGCTCGGAGGTAAAAGCCCGCTGCTGATATTCGAAGACGCTCCGCTGGAGCAGGCTGTGAGCGGGGCCCTGCTGGCGAACTTCTTCACCCAGGGAGAGGTGTGCTCGAACGGCACCCGCGTTTTCGTACAGGAAAAAATCTACGACGACTTTCTGGAGGCGCTGGTGCCGCGCACCCAGGCGATCCGGGTGGGCAATCCGATGGACCCCAAAACCCAGATGGGCGCGCTGATCTCCAAGGCGCATCTCGAGAAGGTGAAAAACCATATCGAGCTGGGCATGGGCGAGGGGGCACGCCTGGTTTGCGGAGGCGAGACCCCGGATTTCCGCGGCGCGGACTATGACTTGCGCAAAGGCAACTTCCTCACTCCGGCGGTTTTCGCCGACTGCCGCGACCATATGAAACTGGTGAAGGAGGAGATCTTCGGCCCCGTGATGGCGGTGCTGCCTTTCCGGAACGAAGAGGAAGCGATCGTGCGCGCCAACTCGACGGATTTCGGCCTTGCCGCGGGCGTTTTCACCCGCGACATCCAGCGAGCGCATCGCGTGGTGGCGCGGCTCGATGCCGGCACCTGCTGGATCAACCACTACAACATCACACCCGTGGAGATTCCGTTCGGCGGGGTGAAACGTTCGGGCCTCGGAAGGGAGAACGGGCTTGAGGCGCTCGAGCACTATACGAGGGTGAAGAGCGTCTACGTGGAGATGGGGGATCTGCCTTCGCCTTTTTAGAAAGCAGCAGCCAAAAAAAGAAAATGAAGACCAAATATTCCACATACGACACCATCATCGTGGGCGGAGGCTCCGCTGGCTGCGTTCTGGCGAACCGGCTGAGCGAGGATCCCGGGCACAAGGTGCTGGTGCTGGAGGCGGGCCGCTGGGACTCTCTCTGGGACATCTTCATCCATATGCCCGCCGGACTTTCCTTCCCGCTGGGGAACAGGTTTTACGACTGGGGTTTCCGCTCCGAGCCTGAGCCTTTCATGAACGGGCGCACCGTCTATCATGCGCGAGGGAAATTGCTCGGCGGCTCGAGCTCGATCAATGGAATGATCTTCATTCGTGGCAATCCCATGGACTTTGAGAAATGGGCGAAGGACCCCGGCATGGAAAGCTGGGACTACGCACATTGCCTGCCGTACTTCATGCGCTCGGAAACCCGCATCAAAGGGGCCGATAAATTCCATGGCGACAAAGGCCCGCTGAAGCTTGAGTTCGGCCCCTGCACCAACCCGCTCTTCAAGGCATTTTTTCAGGCCGTGCAGCAGGCTGGCTACCCGCTTACCGAGGACGTGAACGGTTTCAAGCAGGAGGGTTTTGCCCCGTTTGATAGAAATATTTTCCGTGCCAGAAGGCTGTCCGCCGCAAGAGCGTATCTGCATCCTGCCCTGAAAGAGCGCAAAAACAGAAACCTCGAAGTTGTGACCCGTGCTCTGACCACGAGAGTTCTGTTCGAGGGCAAAAAGGCCGTGGGCGTGGAGTTCAGGAAATGCGGCAAACTCCACCAGGTGCGCGCCAAAGAAGTGATCCTCTGCGGGGGCGCGATCAATTCTCCCCAGCTGCTGCAGCTTTCGGGGGTGGGAAACAGGAAAGAGCTCGAGGCCATGGGAATACCGGTGGTGCATGACCTGCCGGGAGTGGGGGAAAATCTCCAGGATCATCTGGAGGTGTACATTCAATATGCCTGCAAGAAACCGGTGAGCGTTTATCCCGCGCTCAAATGGTGGAATCGCCCGTGGATCGGCTTTCAGTGGCTATTTTTGCGCAAGGGACTGGGAGCCACGAACCACTTCGAGGCGGGCGGCTTCGTGCGCTCGAACGATACGGTGGAGTATCCCAATCTGCAGTACCACTTCCTTCCGATCGCGATCCGCTACGACGGTACTTCGCCCTCGGGTGGCCATGGCTATCAGGTGCACGTGGGCCCGATGAATTCGGACGTCAGGGGTTCGATAAAAATAAAATCCAGGGATCCGGCCCAGTATCCCGCTTTGCGTTTCAACTATTTATCGACGACAACCGACCGCCAGGAGTGGATCGAAGCGGTGCGCACTTCGCGGAAAATCCTCACCCAGCCGGCCTTTGCCGAATTCAATGGAGGAGAGGTGAGCCCGGGTCCGAGGGTTGAAACAGACCAGGAAATTCTGGATTGGGTCGCGAAAGATTCGGAGACGGCGCTTCACCCGTCTTGCACCTGCAAAATGGGCACCGATAGGATGGCCGTCGTGGATCCGAAGTCCATGCGCGTGCATGGAGTGGAGGGCCTGCGTGTGGTGGATGCTTCCGTGATGCCGTATATTACCAACGGCAACCTCTATGCTCCCGTGATGATGATCGCGGAGAAGGCGGCCGATCTGATTTTGGGGAGAAGCCCGTTGCCACCCGCGAAGGTGGAATTTTACCGGCATAAGAAGTGACGGATTCCAAAAAAAACGAGAACAAGGCTGAGCGCGAGCAACAGGATGGGAAGCTTCTCGAGGGCCGGGACTATTACATCGACAAGGAAACGGGCCTGCTGGTGATGACGGAGGCCTATTTAAGAAAGCGCGGAACCTGTTGTGGAAGCGGTTGCCGGCACTGCCCTTACGGGTTCGCACACGAGCCGGGGAAGTCCTAGGCCTCTTCTCCTGCCATTTCTTCTTCCAGATCGTCGGGGGGCGGCAGCTCCAGCTTGCGCAGGTTCTCGAGCAGTTTTTCTAACTGGGCCGGCGGGAGCAGGCCGCTCTGCTCAAACACCAGCTCGCCTTTCTTGAACGCCATTATCGTCGGGATCGACCGCACCTGGAAGGCCTGGGCGAGGTCCTGGCTTTGCTCCGTATTCACCTTCCCGAAAAAAATATCGGAATTGTGGTTGGACATCTCCTCGAAAACCGGGCCCAGCAGCTTGCACGGCTGGCACCATGCGGCCCAGAAGTCGAGAAGCACCATCTCGTGGCCCTCCACCACTTCCTCGAAGTTCTCCATGGTCACTTTATGGGTCGGCATCCTATTCTTCGTCCTTGTCGCCCTTCGTCTTCAGGGATCCCGAGTTCTCATCGATGAATTTTTTGATTTCATCGGCGAATTCGAGCACACGCTGCCACTGTTCTTTGTAGAGGGTCACGGGAAAGCGGCCCATTCCGTAAAGAGAAACGGCTCCCTTCTGGCTCACTTTGAGGTTCAAGGCGCCTCCGCGCTTCCGGCCTTGTTTCAATTCCTCGTTTTCCCGGCGCAGCTTTTCCAGTTCGGCTTTCATATCGGTATCGGACATCTCTCACCCCCTGCTGATTTTGAGCTTTCCGAAGAGGGGTCTGCGCTGGCGGGTTCGGATGTCCCGGCCCGGCTCGTGCCCCAGATAAAAAAGAAAATCAGCAATCCAAAGAAGACAATGCGTGCGACCAAAGGCGCCTCCTGGCGTTGATTGGTCGGGCTTCGGATTCTAGTTTAGGCAGAAGATGGGGAGGCGGCAACCAAGAAGAGTGGGAATTGGCACCTGCGACCGTGTGTGCCAATTCCGGGAAATGCGGCGTTTTGGTGCGGGGCGAAGGAGCGGAATCCTCCTAGAGTGGGGCCATGTCGAGCGAACTGGAAAAGAATGCGCGCAGCGTGCTGGTGGTGGAGGACGATAGCGATGTGCGCTCCAGCCTCGGGGAGTTTCTTTCCGAGGAGGGCTATCACGTGGAGACCGCCGCCAACGGAAAAGAGGCGCTTCTGCAGCTGGAGAAGCACAAGCCTGGACTGGTGCTTCTCGATCTGATGATGCCGGTGATGAACGGATGGGAGTTTCTCGAGCACAAGAATAAAACTCCTGAGCTTTCGGATGTTCCCGTGCTGGTGCTCTCGGCTGTGCCGGGCAAGCCTTATGTGCCGGGAGCGCTGGCTTGTCTCAAGAAACCGATCGACCTGCAGCGCCTGATGGACTTCGTAGAGCTCTACTGCGCTTGATGCGCAAGAGCATGACTACATTCCCTTGACGGTGATTCCCTTGGCGCTGAGGAGCGCGCGGATTTTCTCGCGCTGGTCGCCTTGGATCTCGATCACGCCGTCTTTGCCATCCGTAAGATAGGTGCCACCCGTGCCGCATTTTTTCTTCAGCTCGCTCGTGAGGTCCTTCAGAAAAAGTTCCTGCTTGGGCAGACGGTCGATCACTGTCACGATTTTTCCGCCCCGCCCCTGCTTTTCCAGCCGCAAAATGGCGACGAATTTGTAGCTCTTGACGGGGCCTTCTTCGACGCAAGTGCAGGCCGCTAAGATTTCCTTACACTTGGGACACTTTTTGTTGAGCTCGGGATCCGAGCTGAATACGAGGCGGGCGTCTTTGCTCATAACGGAACTTTAACATCGAGAAGAACGCCCGGCTATGGGACGATAGTCGCCATGGACGCCAAAGAATTCTATGACCGCATGGCGGTGGACTATCATCTGATTTTTAGCGGCGGGTCGCCCATGACGAGCGAGCGCCAAGGCGAGATCATTGATAAACTGCTGCGAACAGCCTTGGGTGGGAATGGCCCCTTCCGTGTGCTGGACTGCTCCTGCGGGGTGGGCACACAGGCGTTCGGTCTGGCACGCCTGGGACATCAGGTGACGGGCGTGGACATTTCCTCCCGCGCCATCATGAAGGCGAAATCGGAGGCCGCGAGGCTCAGCTTGCCCGTGAAGTTTTTCGAGGCGGATATGCGGAGCCTGGAGGGGATCGAGGGTCCCTTTGATGCCGTGCTTTCTTTCGATAATTCGGTGGCGCACCTGACCACCGAGGCCGACCTCGCCTTCGCGCTTTCGTCGGTCCTGAGCATGCTGCGGCCTAAGGGAGTATTCCTTTGCAGCCTGCGTGACTACGATGCCCTGAAAAACGAGCGGCCCACGGGCACCATTCCCCGTCACATCAAGGATTCCATGGGAGAGCGCGTTTATGTTCAGACCTGGGACTGGTCGGAAGACGGGCGCTCCTACGATCTGCGCCTGTTCGTGCTCAAGCCCACGGGCGCGAACTGGGAAGCCCAGCCGCTGCTCACAAAAATGCGCGCTTATTCCCGGGGCGAGATCGTGACCGAGGCCGAGAAAACCGGTTTCGAATCCGGCGAATGGCTGTTCGCCAACCAGACGGAATATTACCAGCCCATTTTCATGGCGCGTAAAGGGTAGTGGCTTGCTCCTTCTGACTCCCGAGGTTGTGATCCCCAGCGCGGAGCTGCAGTTTTCCTTCGCCCGGAGCGGCGGTCCCGGAGGGCAGAACGTCAATAAGGTGAACTCCAAGGCGCTTCTGCGCTGGGATTTTGCGCGCAATATGACCTTGCCCGCGGGTATGCGCGAACGTTTTCTACAGCGCTATGGCTCGCAGCTTACCGTGGAAGGCGAGCTGCTGATCGTCAGTGACCGGTTTCGCGATCGCCTGCGCAACCAGGAAGATTGCCTGGAAAAACTGCGCGCGATTTTATTGTCGGTATTGCATCCGCCCAAGCCGCGGAAGAAAACCAAGCCGAGCCGGGCTGCGAAGGAGCGCAGGAAAGAGAAGAAGCGCCAACACGGAGATAAGAAACGCAGCCGTTCGAAAGGGAGCTGGGACGTCTGACTAGTGTGCGCCGACGGACTTGCTACGCAGCTCATCCTGGCGCTTGGCATGCTGGCGGCGCACGCGGGTAAAAAGAGTTTCCGAAGCGTCACCGAATTCATCGCGGCTGGCCTGGGCCGCGCCGATCGAGCCGAAAAACTGTTCGCTTCCGAGAGGCTGCAGCTTGCCGCCGGCTTTCACCCATTCCGGAGGGCCGTTCCGCAAGCTGTTGCCTTTGGCGCCGTTCGCGGCGGCGAGGGCGGCCAGCGCCGGCCTGCGGTGGTCTTCGAACTTCAGGGGGATGATCTTCGCGTCAGCCGGCAGCTTGGCCGGATCCTGAAGCTTGTTGCCGAAAAGCGTCCCCGGCGCTTTTCCGAACTGCGCGAGCAAAGCGAAGAGCTTGGAGGGCACCGGCGGCGGCAGGTCTGACATTTCCGACAGGATCTGCTCCTTGGTGGTCGTCACCCCCTTGGCGCTGGTGGCGAGTTCCACGAAGCTGTCGATCCTTCCTCCGTTGTTCACAGCGCTCACGAGGCTCGAAACGGGAACTCCGGCCTGGGTCTCCATCTGCTCGAGAGTGCTGCGGCCTTCTTCCGTGAGGTTTCTGGCGTCGAAGGTGAGTTCGTGGGTTTCGAGTCCCGTATCGACGCCCACGCTGGCGATCCGGTTTTCCGCGCTGATGATCTCGTTCGCCTGGTCCACGGCCACGCGGCCGGCTTCGACATTCTGGTTGCCGGAGCCAAGATATTGGATCGCCTCGCTATGCATCTCGGGAACATGGGTCTGGTCGGCCCGGGAAAGACGCGTAATCCCGGCGGCCAGCTCGAGCACACCCTGGTGAAAGGCAGAGGAGCCTTCGTTGCCCAGCTCCGCCGCGGCTTGGGCGGCGTTGATGCCGGTGGTGGGAACGAAGGTTTCGGGTAGCGCCGTAGTATCGCCTTCCGGTCGATCAGCGCGTTCCGAATTCATCGCGTTGGGCGAAGGAGTGGGAAAGGGATTGGCCACTGGGGAAGGCGGATGAGTTACGCTCTCACCCGATTGGTCGTTGGTGCCCACGGAGGGGGATGGGCCTGGGCCGGGCGCAGGACCGGCCGACGGAGTGATCGAAGGCGAGCCCGTGGTGGGTGTATTCCCAGGCGAAGGCGTTGTGGGGCTGGGAGAAACAGGCGGCCTTGTGGGAGCCGAAACTAATGGAGGCACCGGCGCCGGCGCCGGACTCGGCTTGGGCCTGGGTTTGGGATCCGGGCGTGGCGCGGGACGCGGGGCCGGAGCGGTAGTAGGCGTTGGTAGGGGCGTCGGACTAATATTGCCGAAAGGACTATTGGTGCTGCTGGTCCCCAGTCCACCGGTCTGGCCGCCTCCCAATATGCCGCTTGTCGGGACAGGCGCAGGGGCAGGGGCAGTCTTAGGCGCCGTAGTGCCCGCGAAGGCGCCTTCCATCCAAAGGATGGCCAAGGTGCAGGTTGCGAGCGACAAAAATCTCATACTCCCCCAAAACCTAGCGGGCGTTCCGCGCCTCTGAAGTGCCCAGTTCCTCTTGGCGCTTGGCTAATTGTTTGCGCACGCGCGAGAAGAGCGAGTCGATCGGCTCGCCACTTCCATCGCGGCTTCCCTGTGAATCGAAAGAGGCGAACAGCTGGTCCCGCGGGATCGGGGCGAGGCTGCCGTTGTTCGAATCGAGCCCGGCCCTTGCCCAGGCGGGTGCGGCGTTCCGGTTGTCGGCGGGCAGGGTCGAAGCCTTGTTCAAAGTGGAAGCCATGTCGCGTTTGTCGGCCTTTTGCGCCTGCGCAGGCGTCACACTTCCGAGTACCGACTTGGCTCCCGCGTCCATGCCATCAACCCCGGACTGCGTCGGGGAGAGGGGCTTCGCGAGCAAGGGACTGGAAGGCACGGCCGGGACATTGGCTGCGATATCAGCAGTGGAAAGATTCACTCCTTTGGCCGAAGACGCCAGCTCGTAGAGATCCCAGCCGCTGGCTCCCTTGTTCACGGCATTTACGAGGGCGGAAACGGGCACTCCCGCGGTTTCCTCCATCTGGTTGAGCACCTGGTTGTCACTCTCGTTCAGTTTTTCACGATCGAAGGCCAGTTCGTGCGTTTTCAGACCGGAGTCGGTGCCCATACTGGCAGCGCTGGCTTCCCGGCGGATGATTTCATTGGCGTGGTCCACGGTGGCGCGCCCAGTTTCGAGCCGGCGCACACCGTTTCCCAGAGTGCGTACGGCATCCAATACGGGACCGGACGTTGGCGCCCCAGCGGAGGAAGGAAGAACAGGGGTGGCCGCGGAAGGCCGGACAGATGCAAGGTCGGCCATGCCCTCCTCCTCTGTTTCTTCTCCCTGTTCCGCGCGCGAAAGCTTGGTGATGCCTCTGGCCACATCCACTACGCCTCCGTAAAAGTTTTTCGTGCCTTCGGTATCGAGGCGCGAGGCCTGCACGGCGGCTGTTTCCGTGACACGAGATTCACCCATCTCTGACACATTCCTGGATACAGCCCGTTCTTCGGCTACCGTGGAGGTGGGATTCGAAGCTGGTGCCGGCGTGGGGGCAGTACCATTGCCTGAACCCGGCACAGGCACCGGGAGGAATGAGCCAAGAGCTGTTACAGGATTGAAAACCGGTGTAGAGGCGGTCGGAGCGGGTGCCGTGGCCGGCAAAAAAGTCCAATTCGGAACCTGACCGGGTGCGCTGGTGGTGATCGGAATACCAATTGGTGTAGTCACCGCTGTCTGACCGGTGCCATTCAGCAGATTCAAAAGTTGCTGGGCGGCCAAGGGGTCCGCGGGATTGATGGTCGCCGTGCCCGGGTACACAGTAGCCGGGGTCGGGGCCGGTGCAGGATTGTTAGGTAGGCCTCGGAAGTCGGTCGTGGGAGTGGTACCGGGGAATGATCCCGCAAAGGCCGCGTTCCCGCACAGCAAAAGCGCCAGCGACGCAGCTACCAATCTAAAATTCAGGATCCGCATTTGCCACCTCTGCCTTTCTTCACTGAGCGCCAGTTCCCAGTGGCGCCGGCCGCGCTTCGGCGTCGGCCATCTCCTCATGGCGTTTCGTATATTGCCTTTTCACGCGGCGGAAGAGCGTATCGATTGTCTCTCCGGCCTCGTCACGGCTGGCTTTGTTTTTCTCATCGAGCGTTTCGAAAAGCTGTTCACGCACGAGCGGCTGCAAGCTGCCATTGTAGGAGTCGAGCCCGTTGGCCTTCGCCCAAACCGGCGGGGCCCGCACCCCGGCCTGCTCCGGAACCGGCAATCCTCCCGTGGAAGCCGGAGCGCGATTTTCCGTTGCTTTGATTACCGCCGTTGCGCCTCTCGGAGTTTCGATCCACTGCGGTTTGAAGGACGACTCGCTCCCCACGATGCGAGAAGGCGCGGCGGAAGAGGCGAAGAGGCCGCCGGAGACAGGGAAGTCCGACATTTTCGCCACCACTTCTTCCTTGGTATCCGTGACATCTTTCGCCGTAGTGGCGAGCTCCGCGATGGCGTCGCTGCCCCCTTGGTTCACGGCCTCTGCCAAGGCGGAAGCCGAAACCCCCGCGATCTTTTCCAGATCGTCCAGCGCGCTTTTGGTTTCACCTGAGGCCTTGGCGGCATCAAACTTCAGATTGTTGGCTTTGAAGGTTGTTCCTACACCAATGCTGGCCAGGTTGTTCTGCTGGGCTTTGATCTCGTTCGCCTTGGTCACGGCGGCGCGGCCGGCTTCGAGTTGCTGGCTGCCTTCGCTGATCTGCTTGATGGCGTCATCGTGAACGGCGGCGACCTCCAGATTGGCGCCACCGCTGGCGGCTTGCTCCTGGCCGGCCTCCGAGAGTTTGGTAATCCCTTTGGCCACGCCCATCGCGCCTTTGTGGAAGTTGTCGGAACCATCGCGGTCGAGGCGGGCCACGCGTTCCGCCACGGATTCAGTGTTTATCTGCCGGGTAGATTCCGAATTGGGAGAAAGCGAGCTCGTGCTGATTTCCCGGCCCGTGGCTTCGCGGGCGGCTTGTGAGGCTGTGGAAGGGAGGTTACGTTCCGCCTGCTTCTCTTCTCTCTCTTCCGCGGCAGCGGCGGCCGGGGCCGCTTTGGGAGCCTCTGCTGCTTGGGGAGCGGATGCAGGAGCGGGCGCCGGTTTTGGCGCCGCCGCGGCTTTGGGAGCCTCTACGGATTTGGGAGCAGGGGAAGGAGCGGGAGCGGACCAGGATTTGCCACTGAGCGTGTCCTTCAGCTGCTGGAGGCTCTGTGCATCTATCGTACGCTGGGCCGAAGCTCGCTTACTGCTGTAGGAGGTATTGCTAGTGCCGCTTCTATCGTTAGGGCTGCCTTGGAAGGTAGCGCTTGTGAAGGTGGTATTGGGCGTGGGGAAGGGCGCAGGCGCAGGGGTCGGCTTGCCGTTTGTCACAACACGAACATTCGAACCCGCCTGGCTTTGCAGAACGCAAACCAGCAGTCCCAAAAGAATTCCAGTTACGAAAATGAGCCTCATACTCCCCCGGATTCTTATCGGCGATTTAACCCGATTTCTTCAGTCCGGCATGGGTCCATCGCTGATAAAATCCACATTACTTTCAAATACTTAACGGAAAGACCTCTATGCCAACACCTCTCCGGCCGTTAGAAGGCCGGAGAGGTTGTGGGCGGGCCATCCTCCGCCGTTTTCGGAGCGCCCGTCACGGCCGGAAGCGTGACCACGACAGGGCGATCCACGGGCTTGTTGATGGCAGTAGAGGGATCCACCAGAGGCTTCTCTTCCGGGTTCGCGGCCGCCGGGCGCTCGTCACCCACGACGATATTCTGTGCCCCCCCGGCAGCATGCTCGGCGACTTCCATCTTCACCACATTGATCTCTTTATTGAGTTCGCCCACCGACTTCACGCTGGCTGCTTTCGCGGCGTACTTCGCTTTCATGGCCTCTATCTTCGCCTTTGCGGCGCTATAGGCCTCGTCGCTTATCTTTCCTTTGGCATGGCGGCGTTCGAGGAACTTCTCCATCATCTCAATGCGGTGGTTGAACTGGAAGGGCAGGTGATGGTGACCGTGATGGCCCTTGCCATGCACACCGCCCTTAGCATGCGTTTCTCCCTTTGCATGCTCTTCGCGCTTTTCTTCGGCTTTCGGAGCGCCAGGATTCGGCTCACCCACGGCCACGCCCGCCTCCGCCTTTGGCTCCTCTTTTTTCTTGGCTTCAGCATTGCCACCACCAAAGAAGCCACCACCATTAGACGGATGTTTCTTTTCGCCTTCCGCTCTGGCGCTTACGCCAAGGGCGAGAATCCCGCTTAATACAAAAAGCGAAATGCGCGATTGGTAGTTCATAGATCCCCCCCCACAAGACGTTCCACAGGCCCGGGCCATGAAAGATCACGGCGCAGCGGCACATAGATCCAGGATACGCCTTGGCGGCGAAGCTCACCATTGCGCCCCTGGAGAGACTCTCCGGCGGGAGACGGGGTGAGAAGACGGAGAAAAACAAATCGCACGATGGCGCCGTTTCACACAAGAAATCCCCAGATGTGGCGATTCGTCCCAGCCTCCTTATATATGGTGCGGGCGTTGCTCCGTTTCCCTAAGTTGAAATGCCAGGCGAAAGGGGCACTATGCAGATCACGAGCACGGCTTTCCAACACATCGAAACCATCCCACTTCGCTTTACCGCGGATGGTGAGGACATCTCGCCCCCCATCCTCTGGGCGGATCTTCCCCTTGGATGCCAGTCCCTGGCACTGATTTGCGAAGACCCCGACGCGCCCCGGCGGCCTGGCCGCGATTATCCTTTCGTACATTGGATTGCTTTCAATATTCCGCCGGACGCCGGGATGCTGCCCGAAGGCTTGCCGAAGGAGTGGTCAGTCGACAACCATGTGAAGGTGGAGCAGGGGCTGAACTCTTTCGGGCGGCCCGGCTACCACGGGCCTTCGCCTCCGGAGGGCAGCGGCATGCACCGCTACTATTTCCAGCTGTTCGCGCTCTCGCGTTGGCTGAAGCTGCCGGTGCGGCCGATGAAAGAGCATCTTCTGAAGGCGATGGAAGGTGGAATCCTGGGTAAGGTCAGTATCATCGGAACTTACGGAAGGGCGCTCGAGATTGCGGCCTAGAAAGCTTCCGCTCTCGCTTGTATCCAGGAATAAAAGATCACCGAATCCGGCGCGTTTTTCAGGCGCTCGGACTCTTCCCGCATCTCCTTCACGATCTCGGGGGTCACGCGCTTGGCAGCGATCAAGCTAGTGGCGCCACTCAGGAGGAGATCGGTCCAGTAGTCGATGAAAGCGGCGCGCTTCTTGGGCATGCGGTTGTCGTACTGGTGGGTGATCACCTTGGTGGTGATATTCTGGAAGCCCGACGCCATCAGATAGTTGGCGAGCTTGCCACCCACGAAGGGGTCGCCCTTGAGCGACCACTGGTAGTCGTTGAATTCGAACCAGTATTTCAGTGTGGCCGGTGAGTAGGGGTGCATATAGAAGGTGGAATTGAACACCTCATTGCAATAGATCACGCCCCCCGGTTTCAAAACTCTCTTCGCCTCCGCCAGAATGCCCACGGGGTTTTGCACATGCTCCAGGAACCAGCAAAGAAAGGCTCCGTCGAAGGAATTCTCTCCAAAGGGCAGATGGAGGGCATCAGCCACAGTTACATTTACCCGGCCTTCGCCTACCGCCTGCTTCAAAGCGCTTTTGGCGCGTGCCGCTTGTTCCGCGGAGGCGTCGACGCAGTGGATTTTCGCTTCGGGAAAACGTTCGAGCAGGATCTGTGTCTGCGCGCCCACGCCGCTACCGACCTCCAGAATGGATTTGCAGGCGGAAAGGTCTACGCTCGAGAAGACATAGTCCTCGTGCACGCGGGCTTGCTGAAAGAGGCGATCCTGCTCGGTTTTGGTGAAGCCGTGGATGTAGCCCTCGGCCACTCCACTAGCGCTGCTTTTTTTCTTCTTACCCATGCCTCTAACGTGGCTTGGTCGGGTTGTCTTCGTCCCCGTTCACGGTAAAGAGGTTGTCGGAGTCAATGTCACGCGCCAGCTTTTGGTAGCTGGTCCAGGTGCCGCGTGCCATGTATTTGTCGATCGCCTTCAGCAGCGCCATGTCCGTGTCGTGCATCACGTTGAAGGCCGTGGAAAGCCCGTTCGCCAGGATGTCGAGGTTCTTCGTTCCCTTGGGATCGGTGAGCCGGCGGGCACTCTTGGTGCGTTTCCGGTTGAAGTACATCGTATTGTAGTAGGTATACGAGGTGCAGCTGTTGAAGAAGTAGATCTGGTAGCGGTTCTTGTTGGGAGTGAGCCGGAAGCTGTGGCTCGCCGCGATCTCGGAAAGATCCAGGTTGCCGCCGAGGCCGCTATGCCCGTTGTACACCATCACAGAGGAGTTTTTCAGGGCGTCGCGGAAGAAGTAGTGAAAGCCCGTGCTCTTTTGGTCGATGCCGATGTTTCCGAAGAAGAGGCGCACTCGCAGCTTGAGGCCGGTAATGTAGGTTTTCACTGCCTCTTCCACGAAAACGTTAGCGTCACGCTGGTCGGGGGGATAAATGGCTTCGATCTCCGCCTTGCTCCACTTGCGCACCTGGAACTCCATGGCGTCACCGCCGGTCGCTTTGAGGATGTTCACTGTGTCGCGGTACAGGCCGGCGCTTATGTCACTGGACCTGTAGGGATCGTTGCTGCCGGTCGGCTCGTCTTTGCCGTAGAAAAATACCACGTCGATCACGTTGTCGTCGGCGAGGCGGTCGTATTCAGGATAGGTGGCGCGCTCGCTGGGGAAACGGTCGATCCGGGCGCTCACGATCTCATAGTCTTCGCCCGGCTGGATGATGCCGTTCTTGTTCGAACGCAGCTTGCAGCTGGGATATTCGTTGTTGCCCCATCCGGCCGGACTCCAGAAGTACCAGAAGTCGCCCTCGCTTTGGTAGTGCTCGTCGGTGCAGGGATTATGCGAGCTGTTGCCTTGGGCGTTGGTGAAGATCGCGGTGGGGTCAACGGGGAGCGGGAAATCGTATTTTGTGCGCGGGCCTTTTTCGATCACAATCGTGCCTTCGTATTTGTACGGAATCCGCCAGGTGCCAGCCTCGTCTTCCACCGGCTCGATATCGCCCGAGCGGATCGATACCACATGATCTTCTTTCGGGGCCGCAGAGACTTTCGCTCTCTCCATCGGGCCGAACATATGCTGCACTTGGCTTTCCACCTGCGCTTTGGCCTCGGCCATCGTGGGCTTGGATTCCTTCACCATATGCGCTTCGAATTCAAAGGTGAGTTTGGCTTCAGTGGCGTGCTTCGAAACGAAGGCTACCTTGCGGTTCAAGGCCGGTTGGCTCGAGCAGGCGGCGAGGAGAAGGAGAGTGATCGGAAGGAGGAAGGGGTGTTTCATGGGGGTCCTTTCTGCTCTTCTGTTCGGCAGGATTCCCTTCCAGCACAAGAAAAAGCTCGCCAAAGTGCCGCACACTTGCTGTAATTTCGCGGTCGGAACAAGGAGGGTTATCCCATTGAAACTCTTAAGTATTTTCCTTTGTGTTTTTATCGGACATTTTTCTACGGAGGCCAGGGCGGAGGTACCGCTAGCGTTGAAAGAGGTGGTGGGCACGAAGTTCCCGGATCTGGGAGACGAAGGCGAGCCCGTATCCGTTTCCGTGAGAGCGCCGGAGGCAGGCCGCCTGAATGGATTCACGGAGCTCCTTCCGTTCTCCCTCCGCTCGCCCAACCAGAGCGAGGCCGGCTCGTGCCTCTACATGAGCCTTACGGGCATCGCCGAATGGTGGCTGGCGCGGCTGCATCCGGGCGAGCTGCGCACTCCTGATGGCCCGCTCGATCTTTCCGAACGCTATCTGATGAACGTGGCCGGTTTTTCAGAAGATAGCAACGGAATCGCCAATTGGAAAACAGATTCTATTTATCTTTTCCAGCGCGAGGGCGGGGCACTGCGGAACGCCGACTTTCGTTTCACCAAAGGCTGGTACGCCAAAGACAGGCAGGGCAATATCCGGCCGGCCAGACCCGGGCAGCCCGGCGCGAGCTACGGCACTTCTTATAATTGGATCGAGGCGCGGCCCCGGCCCGGCACATTCGAGCTTGTGCGGCTGCCGCGCTTCCGCCGCGAGATTCTTTTCGCCGATCCGGCCTCGAACCAGTGGAATACGGGGGTCGCGCCCTTCGAGATCGTCGACAAAATCAAAGCCGCGCTGCGGGAGAAGAAGGCTCCGGTGCACGTGATCTACAACCACTTCGGCTTCTGGCATGCCACCGTGATTCTCGGCTTCGACGACGAGCAGGACAACCAGAGCTGCGCCTTCGTGCGCCGCTTTCTCGGGACGATGCCGAAAAAAGCCGAGGGCTACCGCAGCGAAGCGGAACGCACCAAAGACCCCAGTGAACGAGCGCGTCTGTTGCGGGTCGCGGAGAAAACAGAGCGCGCCTACCGAGGCGCCAAAGGCGCCTGGGACAGCGGCGGCGGCTGCCATCCCAAGGGCGTGTTCTTCGTGCGCGACTCGATCTATGGCGATCCGAACGGCCCGGTCTACGACTACGATCGCTCACGCAAGGGGGAAGAAGCCCCTTATGGGAAGAGCACCGTGCTTCTCGAGTATGACTGGATCCGCACCCTGGCGAACCACGTGGTGCAGATTAGAGCGGACTAAAATCCCGGGGCGCGCCCGGACGCGGCAGTCTGGCGCGCACTCCCGTTTCTGGCACCTCCCTTGCGGCATGAAGAGCATCAATTGGCCACGAAGGAGGTCGTATGCTGCATTCAAAAGTTCACTGGGGCGCCATCTTTGCAGGCGCCTTCATCGGCATGTCGGGCATGGTGTTTTTCTCGCTCTTCGGTCTCGCCGTAGGCATCAGCGGGATGAACGTGGTGGAGCCACTCGCCTCGACCATCACTCTCGGGGCGGCCGCCTATGCGGTGTTCACGGCCGTGGTTTCCTTCGCTCTCGCCGGGTACTGCACGGTTCGCCTCGTGGACATGCACGAGCCCGCCCGCGCTTGTCTGCATGCGCTCACCGCCTTCGCCACCGCCGGGGTTTTCGTGCCCTTCTTTTTCACCCGCGCGGTTTTCGTGGGCGCGCCCGGATTCGCCCTGGCTCCCAACCCCGGCACATACCTATCTCCCGGATTGGCCTGGACGATCTTCCTGACCTACGCTTTGGCGGCCGTGGCCTGCTGCGGGGGTGGAGTGCAGGCCTGCTATCGGGAAGGTACCACGCTTCAGCGGATGCGCGATCGCTCCCGCGAAGCCGCTTGATCGGCTTGCAATCGCGGCGGGAGACGGACATCCTGAGTTAGAGGAGGGCCATGGAGGCTCCCGCACCACATCCCTGCCAGACCTGTGGCGCCTGCTGCGCCTACTATCGGGTTTCGTTCTATTGGCGTGAGGCCGAGACCAGCGAGAACCCCGGTGCCGTGCCGGTGGAGCTCACCGAAGACTACTCCTCCTTCCGGCGCTCCATGCGTGGCACGAATCGAAAGCACCACTCCCGCTGTGTGGCCCTGGAGGGAAAGGTAGGGGAGCAAGTAGCTTGCTCGATTTATACCCTCCGCCCCTCGCCCTGCCGTGAATTCCTTCCCTCTTTTGAAGACGGAAACCACCAGCCCCGCTGCGATGAGGCCAGGGCCCGCTACGGCCTGCGCCCACTTACGCGCAAAGACTGGCTGAGCGCCTTTGCGCAAGCCCTTCCTGCTGCTAAGCTAGACGGCAATGAAAAAGACCAATCCCCTGTCTAAGAAGTTCGTTTCTCTTTCCCTGCTCACCGCCCTTCTGCTCCCCGGCTGCGCGCACATGACAAAGGAGCCCAGCGACGCCGAAATCAATGCCGAGGCAGCCAAGGCCTATGCTGAGGTGAAGAGCAAATCCAAAGTTTCCACCAATGCCGAATGGACGGCCATGGTGAACCGGGTGGCCAAGCGGATCGCCGACTCCTCGGGCGTAAACTATCAGTGGGAATGGGTGCTGCTGGAAAACCCAGAGCCCAACGCCTGGTGCATGCCCGGCGGGAAGATGGCGGTCTATACCGGCATCATGCCCATCCTAAAAACCGAGGGCGCGCTGGCCGCGGTGCTGGGGCACGAAGTGGCGCATGCCACGAGGTCGCATGGAAAACAGCGCTACGCCAGGGCGATGACGGGCAATATGATCGCGCTCGGAGTGGGGGTGGGGGCCGTATTGGGAGGCCAGCTCCTCTGTAAGACCAAGGAATGTAAGCTGCTTACGGCCCTCGGAGGGGCGGCCGCCGGCTTCGCCGTGGCCTTTTTCGACCGGAAATTTTCCCGGGGCGACGAAACCGAGGCCGACCAATATGGCCAAGTCTATATGGCCAAGGCTGGTTACGAGCCCGCGGAATCCATCAAGCTTTGGGAGCGGATGGGGGCAGCCACCAAGGGTAAGGCACCGCCGGAATGGCTTTCGACCCACCCCTCGGACGAGACCCGGCGGAACAACCTGACGGCCTGGCTGCCGAACGCGGCAGGCGTCTACCAGCACGCGCCGGTGAAGTACGGAACAGGCGCGCCTATAGTGCAGTAAAATGCCGCTGAACGTAAAAAAGGGGCTTCAGTTCGCCCATCCCCCATGCTACACACTTGGGCTCAATGTTACGCTCCTTTAGATTCCTGGTAATGGTACCTGGCTCCTCTGAAGTGGCACCCTGCCTAAGGAGGCTGTATGGGTAAGAAATTGTATGTAGGTAATCTGTCGTATTCGATGAGCGATGATGGGCTCATGGATGTTTTCTCTAAAGTTGGCACCGTAGAATCGGCTCGTGTAATCACGGACCGTGACTCCGGCCGTTCCAAAGGCTTCGGCTTCGTGGAAATGAGCTCGGAATCGGAAGCCACCAAGGCAATCGAGCAGATGAACGGCCAGATGATTGAAGGCCGCGCCATCAACGTATCGGAAGCCCGTCCCCAGGCGCCCCGTGAAGGCGGCGGCCGTGGCTTCGGCGGCGGACGTTACTAGTCCAAAGCCGATTCAAATCGGATAGAGAGGAACCGCGGCTACAAGCCGCGGTTCTTTTTTTTGCCACGATTCCTGCATCGTTCTTTCCGGATCAATTTTTCGCGAAGGAGGATGCCAATGAACACCAGAATTATTTCAGGGGCCGCGCTGCTAGCGGCGCTATTTGCCGCGGACAGTAAGGCCGAGACCGCCCGCCAATGGGTCAGGGAGAGGATCGGCAGTAACACCTTGGGTAGCCAGACCGTCCGTTCTCCCGATGCACCACCGCCTGTGGTCATGCCTCCCAACGGATATCCAGGCGGCAGCATGTCCATCGTGGATTCTGGTGGGAACGGCATGATGAAGCGGGAGCACTTTGACATTTACGGAGCTCGCGAACGGGCCCGGCAGGCTATGAGGGAGCGCATGCAGGCGCCCCGGCACGGGATGGTGGAGCGGGAACGGATCATTGTTCGCGCCGCTGCTCCGGAACGCACCCGCTTCGCCTTCTTCGGCGAAGACATCGTGGCGCTCCGCGGGCTTCAGCTGGAAAACGCTTTGAACCGTCTGCACCACGTGAACCAAAGCGAGATCGCGATGGCAAAAATGGCGGAGACGAAAGCAACCAATCCGCAAGTGCTCAACTACGCCCATAGGGTTCGCAACGAGCATCAACTGCTTGATCTGAAAACGAGAGCTCTGGCCGCTCGCCGGGGGATCACGCTGGCCAACTACCAGCCTGCGACCTATGAGAAGGCGTTGGCCCGGCGGTTAAACCAGATCAAACGCGGTCCGATGTTCGAGGCGGCTTTCTTGCGGGTGATGAATCGCGGGAACGACCAGATGGTGGAGGAACTTACGATGGTGAGGGACGATCTACCGGACTCTTCTGCGGCCCGCCCCCTCTACGACCAGGCTCTGCCGATCGTGACCGCCCATCGCGATGCCGTGCCTTCCGTGCAGGATAGAATCCGTGCCCGGCTGGAAGAAGGGGACATTGGCGAGTAGTCTTGGCGTAGGTGGCAAGGAGAGGGGGCCGAGAGGCCCCCTTTTTAGTGCGCTCCGCCCGGTTTGGGGCGCGCATTCCAAAGGCGCAGAATGATCAGCCCGCCGAGAACGGAGAAGGGAATGATCGAGTAGACCCAGACCGGTGCATTCGTGGCCTGGTGGCCGGCTTCGGTGACGCCATCCCAGCCGTAGGTTTTCAGGATCCAACCGAGGCCGAAGCCCGTGAAGCCTGAGGCCACGTACTGCACGCCATCCAGCATGCCAGTGGCGGAGGCCGCGGCCTTTTTTCCGCCGAAATCGGCGGAGGCTGTGCCGGAAAGCATTCCGTGCACGCCGAAGATCCAGATGCAGGCAAAACCGACCAGCGCGCAGGCCGCCACGGCGCTGTTTGCGAAGCCGAGCATCAGCAGCGCCACGACCTGCATGCAGTAAAAGATGAACGCCACGGGAGCGCGGCGCGAGTCGAAGAGCTTATCGCTCATCCATCCGCAGAGGAGGCCGCCGATAATGCCTCCGATCGTAATGCCGGTGCCGGCCCACCAGAAGAGCGGGGTGCCGTGCTCCACGTGGTGCACCTCTTTGAGGAACTCCACGAAGTAGAGCAGCAGGCCCTGGCGTACAAAGCCGGTACAGAACTCGGCGGCCGCGAGCGTGAGCATCACCGGGTTGGTGAAAACTTTTTTGAAGATATAGGCGAGGTCCACAGGAGTTTTGTCTCCGGATGAGGCATCGCCGGTGTCAAAGTCTTTGTGCCCGGCATGAGACGGGAGGTCACGCACGAGGAAGTAGTCGACCACGACCATCGTAAGGATGGCGGCGGAAGGGATCAGGAAGATCATCGTCCAGTGCATGGAGGCGAGAATCCAGCCGCCCACGGAAATCGCGAACATATAGCCGAGCGAGATCATGGTGCCGAAGATGCCGCCGAATACGCCCCGCTCTTTGACATGGAACCAGGAGGCGTTCACTTTCACCACCGAAAGCGCACCAAAGCTCTGGAAGTACATATTCACGGAATAGAGCAGCGACATGCCGACGACGATCTTGGTCTGCCAGCCGCTTAAGAAAAGAATTCCTATGATGAGGTTGAGCAGAGCCGTGCCCACGCCGCCAAAGAGAATGGCTTTGCGGCCGCCCAATCTGTCTGCCAACAGCCCGTTGAACATCACGCTCAAGGCATAGGTCCAGAAGCCGAGGGTGGCGATCATGCCCATCTCGGCCTTGTCGAGGTTGAACATCTTGCCCATATCGCCCTTCACCACGTTGAAGTTGTAGCGGCCCATATAGAAGGTGGCGTAGGTGAGACCGAGAGGAAACCAGTTGAGGATGCGCCGCTTTTGGAAAGCGCTGCTGTGCTTGACCATGGTGAAGATTGCCCCCGTACACTTCCCCCCACGGGAAGCCGGGGGGAAATGTAAGGGAGGGGACGGGGGGAGTCAATCGGGGGATGGTTAGGGTTTTAATGCAGTGCGAACTCGACGTCGAGTTCGCACTGCGTCAGTCCGGCTTCCCTTGGCAAAGCTGAGGGAGTGGGACATAACCGAAGCCATGGAGATTTCTAATATGCCCACTCCCGTAATTCTCATAGGTGTCGTTGTTCTCTTCCTGGTTCTTGGTCCGTTCGTAACCATCGCGCAAGGTACCGTGGGCGTGATCACGATGTTCGGAAAATACCGCCGCATCATGATGCCCGGCCTGAACCTCCGCATCCCGATCATCGAAGTGGTTTCCCGCCGCGTGTCCATTCAGAACCAAAGCGTGGAGATGAACTTCCAAGCGATCACCCTCGACCAAGCCAACGTGCACTTCAAGGCGATGCTGCTGTACTCGGTGCTTAACCAAGAAGAGCAGACGATCAAGAACGTGGCCTTTAAATTCATTGACCATTCCAGCCTGATGACGGCCCTCGTGCGTACCGTGGAAGGCTGCGTGCGCTCGTTCGTAGCCACCAAGAAGCAGGCCGAAATTCTGCTTCTGAGACGCGACATTGTGGAGGCCGTGAAGACCCAGCTCGACCACAGCCTCGAAAGCTGGGGCTACCACCTCATCGACCTGCAGATGAACGATGTCAGCTTCGACCCCGAGATCATCCAGTCAATGGCGCGCGTGGTGGCCTCGAGCAACCTGCGTGCCGCCGCTGAGAACGAAGGCCAGGCGCTCCTGATCACCAAGACCAAGCAGGCCGAGGCCGAAGGGAAGGCGATTCAGATCGCCGCCGAAGCCGAGCGTCTCGCCGCTCAGCTGCGCGGACAAGGGGTGGCGCTGTTCAGAGAAGAAGTGGCCAAGGGCATGCGCCTTGCCGCCGAAGAGATGAAGCAATCGGGCATGGATGTTTCCGTGATGCTTTTCTCGATGTGGACGGACGCCATCAAGCACTTCGCCGAGAACGGCCGCGGGAATACGATCTTTCTCGACGGATCTTCCGAAGGCATGGAGCGCACCATCAAGCAGCTGATGAGCATGCAGCAGAGCCAGGGCTATAGCGCCTCTGCATCCAGCAAACGTCCGAATTAATTATTTTGTCGCGCCGGATTGAGGCGCTCCTTATCTAGTGCGGCCTCAGGTCCACGCAGCCCTGGCTGTCGATAACGGCGGGAGCGAAGGGACGATCGCCCATGGCGCCAGGAGGCACCACGATCACGCCGGAGCGGTAGTGTTCGAAATTCGTCCAGCGCGGGCCGCCGCCCTTGAGCCCGTTGATCGGATCAAACTCGCTGACCTCGATATTTTCTTTCGCCGTAAGCGCCCGCATGCTGTGCGCCTCGATCACGCGGCCGTAGAAACCGGGGAAAACGTGGTAGCCGGAATGCGCCGTTCCCAAGAAGAAGGCGGCCGCCTGGAAGGAGCGGGGCGTGTTGCTGCCGAAGTCCACCAGGGTCTGCTTGTCGTCGATATAGATCGGAAACTTGGTGCCCACGGAGTAGTAGCCGCGGTCGCGTACCATAGCCCAGCGCTGGGCGTGTCCGCCCCAGACCGGGTTCCAGGTTTTTCCCTCTTCGGGCGGATGCTGCTGCTCTTCGGTGTCCCACTCAGCGTTTTTCGAAGTGTCGGGGTTCCAGTAAAGCGTCTTCCAGCCGAGATCGGCCAGCGCTTTCTGCAGGTAGGTTCCGTCGAGGTCGCGGGCGCGCACCTCGCGGTCGATCTTGCGCCAGGTGTCTTCCATTCCTACTTGTTTGAATCCTTCGCTGAGACAGCGGCGGGCCATGTCCACGCAGCTGATGTTCTGCAGCTTGGGTCCTAGGTTCGGGCGGAGCACGTTCACGGAATCCGCAAGGTCGGGAAGGTCCTGCATCTCGTCGCGGGCACGCTCGTCGAGCTTCACCGTGGTCACCATGCCGAGGTATTCCTTGTAGCGCTTGGGTTTCTCGGTGCGGAGGTAGTTTTCGAGATCGGCCAGCGTGGGGTAGTCGTTGCCGATGTATTCGATCTCGTCATCTTGCAGCATCTTCGGAAGGCGCGGCCGCACGGCGAGAAGGATGATCTTCTTGCGCTTCTCCTGGGTGTCGATCGCCTTGTTTCTGTTGCCGAAGTATTTCGAGTAGCCGTTCTCCTTATAGAAACTCGCGTGGGTTCCCGCATACGACTTGAGGCATTTGGCGGCAGCTAGGGAGAAATCTGACCGCACTTCGGCCATCTTCCGTACCTCTTCGGGAGTGAAGCAGGCTTCCGACATCCGTGCGAATGCGCTGCTGGGTAAGAGCGCTGCGATCAGGAGGAGGAGTTTCATGGGCCTTCCTTACTTGGTTTGGGTAATATAGTGTCCCTGGCGGCTCGGGCAGAAGGGCATCGAGGTATGCAGATGGTGAGCGACGTGTTTTTTGTCTTCCCAGCCAAGAGTACCAATGGGTGCGCCTTTGGCGCGGGGCGGGCATTTTCTCGCGACATGCAGTTTGTGCCAGCAGGAGCGGAAGCCTTCGAAAACCTTGCAGGTAGGAGTGGCGGCCGGAGTGCAGCGGCTTGAGAGCGCATGGCTGGGACTGGTGCTACGGAAGTTGAATACGTTTTTCTTGCCGTCTTTGTCGGTGGTGGTGAGCGTCTGCAGGTCGATGGCGCGGCCCGCGTTGTGGAGGCTGGGAGTGCGCTTGTGGCTCATGTCGCCAGCGGTGCCGTCGTGCATGATGTGAATCTTCACGGCCGGAGCGAGTCCGGCATTCGCCATGCCGGCGTTCACGCAGTTGAGGTAGTTTTTCTTCATAAAGGCCATATAGTCGTCGGCGAGGAACTCCTTCGAGCGGCATTTGGTGCCGACATAGTTGCCCTGAATGGCACCCTCACACTCGTTCCACACCACCTCGAACATGGCGGCGTCGGCGCTTTCCATGGGATAGGGGATGATCACGCTGGACGCGAACTGCGGATCGCTCGTGGGCTGGTGCTCGGCATCGAACATCTTCCAGTCGTCTCTCACAACCATCGCGCGGGGTTCGGCGGTAAGCGAAACTTTCGTCTCCTCGCCGCCCACGGTTTTGCGGGCTTCCGTGGGGCGCAGGTAGAGAATGGTCGAGCCTTCGGGGCCTTCCATCGCTTTCACCACCTCAGCATGCAGATCAGCGGGTTTTCCGGTGGTGCCTTCCACGTAAGAGGTGTCGTTGATCCAGGCTCCGCCCTCGGAGTCGAGGTCCAGTGATTCGCCGGCTTCGGTGGAGTCATCGGCAAAGGACGGAAGGGAAAGGGCGAAAAGGGCGGCGAGCAGTGCGGTAGCCTTGAACATTTTGGTCTCCCCAAAGGTAAGGTGAACAGAAAGCTGTGCATATTTATCGTCAACTTTGGGGAGGAATTTAGAAGAGCGGGCGGCTTAAACGCTGACAGGTAAGAACGGTTCAGTTCCCGCGGTCGAGCTTCGCGCAGTAGCCGTTGTCCGGCAGCTTTACGCGCTCGCCGCCGAGGCCGGATTGTCGGTCCCGGCAGCGGGCTCGTTCGTGTCCGTGGAAACCCGGCTCGGCGCGAAGTTGAGGCCAAGCGCCGCCTTGAGCACATCAGTGGCGGTCTCCATGAACTCGAATTTCAGTTGATTGCGCACCTCTTCGGGCACGTCGCGCAGGTCTTTCTCGTTGCGCTTGGGCAGCAGCACCTTCTCGATCCCGGCACGGTGCGCTGCAATCACCTTCTCCTTGATCCCTCCCACAGGCAGCACCGCGCCCCTCAATGTGATTTCGCCCGTCATCGCGAGTTTGGGATTCACCCGTCTTCCGGAGAAGAGCGAGGCGATGGCCGTGAGCATGGTCACGCCGGCCGAGGGCCCGTCTTTGGGAATGGCTCCCGCGGGCACGTGCAGGTGGAGATCGTTTTTCGCGAAGTCGAAGTCGGGCAAGAAGGAACCTTGCCGCGAACGCACGAGGCTGAGAGCGATCTGCGCGCTTTCCTTCATCACCTCACCCAACTGGCCGGTGATCGTGAGGTGGCCCGCTCCCGGCATGAGTTCGGCTTCCACGAAGAGGATGTCGCCGCCCACGGGAGTCCAGGCGAGGCCCGTGACCACGCCCGGGGGCACGATCCGCTCGGCTACCTCATGCTCGTAGCGCTCGGCACCTAGCAGATCTTCGAGGTCCTTCACCTCCACGCGCACCACCAGGCCCGGTCCGCTTGCGATCACCTTTTCGGTGCTGCCGCGGCAGATTTCGGCGATCTTTCTCTGGAGTTCCCGCACTCCGGCTTCCCGGGTGTAGTGGGTGATCACGTGGAGAAGGGCTTCGTCGGAAATCTGCAGCTGGCTGGACTCGAGTCCATGCTCCGTAAGTTGTTTGGGAACGAGATGCCTTTGGGCGATGTGCAGCTTCTCGGCTGTGGTATAGCCGGAAAGCTCGATCACCTCCATGCGGTCTCTCAGAGGACCGGGGATCGTATCCAAAGTGTTCGCCGTGGCGATGAACACCACCTTCGACAGATCAAAGGGCACGTCGAGATAGTGGTCGAGAAAGTTGGAGTTCTGCTCCGGATCAAGCACCTCGAGCAGGGCGGCCGCCGGGTCGCCCTGGAACGAGGCGCCGAGCTTATCGATCTCATCTAACATGAGCACGGGATTGTTCTCGCCGGCGCGTTTGATGGACTGGATGATCCGGCCGGGCATGGCGCCTATATAAGTACGGCGGTGGCCCCTGATCTCCGCGTCGTCGCGCACTCCGCCCAGCGAAGCGCGTGCGAACTTGCGGCCCAGAGCTTTCGCGATGCTCTGGCCAAGCGAGGTTTTCCCGACGCCCGGAGGGCCCACAAAGAGAAGGATGGTGCCGCGCCCCACTTCCTTGCGGAGCTTCATCACGGCCAGGTGCTGCAGGATGCGTTTTTTGATCTTGTCGAGGCCATAGTGGTCGTCGTCGAGAGTTTTGCGGGCCGCCTCGAGGTTGATTTCCGTTTTCGCGCTCTTGCTCCAGGGCAGGGCGCAGAGAAGATCGAGGTAGTTGCGGATCACATGGCTTTCGGGAGACGCCTTGCCAATCGCCTCCAGGCGTTTGAGCTCTTCCAGGGCCACCTTGCGCGCCTCTTCAGGCATTTCCGCGTCGGCAATCTTCTTGCGGTAGTCGTCGCCGGAATCCGTTTCATCGCCTTCGCCTAGCTCCTCACGGATCTGGCGCAGCTGCTCGCGGAGAATGCTTTCGCGCTGGTTCTTGCCCAGCTTGTGGGTGAGCTTCTCGCGGATCTGGCTCTGCACCTCGAGATTCTCCTTTTGCGCCACCATCAGGTCGAGCAGCTTCAGCACCCGCGTCTTCACCGAAGGGGTTTCGAGCAGCTCCTGTTTCTGCGGATGGGGGATGTCGATATTTCCGGCACAGAGGTTGGTGAGCAGCTCGAGATCGTTGATGCTTTCCAGAAGCTCCACAAACTGCTCAGTATCGGCGGGCACCAGCTGGAGGATGTCCTTGGCCGCTGTCTTGAGGCTCTCGAGGAGCGCCTGCTTGGTTTTCTCGTCGACGTCGTGTTCGTCGGCCCAGGCTTCGCCCTCTGCTTCAATATAGACGCCTTCCTTCCCGCTGATCTTGTGGAGATGGCGCACGCGGAAGCGCGCGACCCCGCGGGCGAGCACCTGGAAGCCGCTCTTCTCGTTGCCAAGCACTTTTTCGATCTTCACGAGCGTACCCACTTTGTAGAGATCGTCGGGCGACGGCTCTCCATCGCCCGGAATTTCACTTTTTTGCGCCAGCACCAGGGCCCAGGGGCGGTCTTTTGCCGCCTGAAGGGCGGCCATGCTTGCGGGCCGTCCCACACGAAGAGGGAGGGTCATGCCTGGGAAAACCACGGCCCCGCGGAGTGGAAGAACAGGATAAAGAGTGAATGCAGGTGTGCTCATAAAAGAAAGATGAGCGCGGAAAAGCTCACGTCAAGAATGGAGAATGCTGAACAGAAATAGTTCGCTTGCGCGGGACTGAGTCAAGATGGCAACGAAAGCGGAAGTGTCAAGGCGACTACACTCTCAGCTCGCTGTGCTCGAATTCCGGCAGCACTTCTTCGGGCTTGCCGATCCGGTGTACGCGCCCTTCCTGCAGCCAGATCACGCGGTCGCAGGAACGCACTGTGGACAGGCGGTGGGCGATCAGGATCTGCGTTTTTCCCGCAAAAAATTCTTCCGTGGCACGGGTGAGGATCTCCTCGGACCGGGGATCCACCGCGGAGGTGGCCTCGTCGAGGATCACTACCGGGGCGTTCTGGAGAAGGCAGCGGGCCATGCAGATCAGCTGACGCTCACCCGCCGACAAATTACGGCCGCGCTCTTCCACCCGGAATCCTAGCCAGTAGCGGTACTCATCATCGGTGGAATCGTCGCGCAGGAATTGCACACGTCTCAGCGCCTCGATCAGCTCTTCGTCGGTATGCACGAAGGCTCCGCGCACAGGGATTTTCCCACCCGCTCCCGGTGCCATGAGGTTTTCCCGCAAGCTGCCAAGAAAGAGCGCGGGCTCTTGCGTGATGTAGGCGAGGAGCGAGCGATAGGAGACGAGGTCCACGAAAGGATGCTTCGGCTGGAGATCCATGCCCACCTCCGCCTCAAAGCCGCCCACCTTGATGGTTCCGTTTTCCAAGGGATAGAGGCGGAAGAGGGCCTGCACCAGGCTTGTCTTCCCACTTCCTGTTTTTCCCACCACCGCCACGCGCTCGCCCGCCACGATGTTAACGGAAACACCTTGGAGCACAGGGGGCAAGTCATCGCGGTAACGCAGCCAGAGGTCCCGGATCTCCACGGTGGCTCCGGATTTCGCGCTCACGCCGAGCAAGGGGGCCTTGGATTTTTCGGGCTTTTCTTTGGGCTGGCCTGTTTCAAAGCGGGCCGACGCGGGCAGCTTGGCTCCCGGTTCGAGCGGAAGGCGCAGGTACTCGTTCATCCGTTCCATGCCCGTCATCGCATCCTCGAACTGTCCGAGCCAGTCGAAGAAGCTCTGTACAGCGTTGGTGGAGAGGGCGAGGTAGGCGAAGGCCACGCCCACTGCTCCGATGCCCATCCAGCCGTGTGAGATCAGGAAGGCGCTGGCCAGCCCGGTGACCAGGAAGGTCACGGCTGTGCACGAGCCCATCGCGAAAGAGAAGCGGGAAAACAGGCCAACCGTGGAGCGCCGCTGCTCGAGGAAGGCGTCGTTCAGCCGGGAAAAACGCCCTTCGAAAACGGGTTCGCGCTCGAAGGCGCGGATCGTGTTTGCCCCCGCCGCGCTCTCCGCGAAGTGGGCGATGGCGGGAGAGCGGCGCAGGGAGAGTTCCCGCCTTTCCCGTCTCAGGGACGGAAGATAGAAGCGATAGACGGCAAAGTTGAGCATGCCCTGCAAAGCCCAAAATGGCAGGAGCCAGGGACTCGCCAGCGTGATCAGGAAGGTCATGGCCACCAAATCAAAGGTGATGCTCACGAACTCCGCGATCGGGCCTCCGAAGATTCGGAAGATGGAGTTGTAATCGCTGGTGAAACGGGTCATCACCCGGCCCGAAGGGTTGCGGTCGAAGAAGCTCATCGGCAGGCGCGAGGTGCGGAAGGTGGTTTCGTCGTAAATTCGGCTGACCGCCTCCGCCGAAAGCCGGGCCAGCTCTGAGCGGAAGAAAAGGGTGAGGGCGAAGCCGAGCACGTTGGCCACCACGAGGATGAATAGGAAGTCGCGGGAGCCGTAGCCGCGGAAGAGCGCGGGCGGGGAATGGCAGCCCGTGGGAGCCTTGCAAAGGGAGTCGACCCAGTAGCCCACCAGGTTGGCGTTGCCCAGGAGCACGATGCGTCCGAGCAGGCCGGTGAGGAGCACAAAGAGCATGCGGACCATCACCGGACTGTAAGCCTGACGGATGGTGTCGCGGAGGGTATGGGCGTAACGCCCCTGAAAGCGGGTCTCTTCGGCGAGGAACTTCCGGCTCATGGTGTTCCTCCTTCGCCCTCGTCGGCGCTGCCCGGAAGCGGCTCGATGGCCGGGGAGGGTGACTCTTTCGTTCGATCCTCGCGTCTCACGAACTCGCGGAAGAGGGGCGAGCGGGTGAGCAGCTCCTCATAGGTCCCTCGCGCTTCGATCGCGCCCTCATTCAGAAAGATCACTTCGTCGCAGTGTGGGAGCACGCTCAGGCGGTGCGTGGCCAGCAGCAGGGTTTCGCCCTTCCAGGCGCCGCAGATCAGCTTTTCGATGAGCAGCCGTTCGGTGTCCACGTCCACGGCGCTGAGGCAGTCGTCAAGCAGCACGATCTCCCGGGAGGCGAAATGCGCCCGCGCGAGGCCGATGCGCTGCCGCTGCCCTCCGGAGAGATTCACGCCTCGTTCGCCGACCTCGGAGTCGAGGCCGTGCGGCACCCGTTCGGAGGCGGGATGGAACTGGCAGACAGTGAGCGAGCCGCTCACGCCCTTGTCCACGGATGGGGAGACGCCCTTGCCGTCCAGGTAGTCGAAAAGCACGTTTTCGCGGAGGGTGGCGCTGATCGTGAAACCTTCCTGGGGAACAAAGGCCAGCCGGCCCCGCGCGCGTGAGTCAAGCGGTCCCTGGAGGGACTCGCCGGCCAGCGCGAAGCGGTCGAAACGCGCTCCCGTTCCCCCGATCAGCGATTGGAGTAGCAGCGATTTTCCACTGCCCACTTCGCCCACAAGTGCGGTCAAGCTGCCTTTTTTCAGACAAATGTCGATGCTGCGGAGAAGCGGCCTGCCTGCGCTTTCGAGGCTGAGGCCCCGCGCTTCCAGCGCCCAGGGCCCGGGCACGTTTTCCCGGGCGCTCGCGCCACCATGGTCGGAAAGGGTGGGGCGCGCTATGGGGAGATTGAGGGCGCGCTGCAGCCGCTGGAGGCTCGAAAGGGCGTCGAAGCTCATTACCAGCATCCAGGGCATCTGCCGTAACGGGCGTGTGAGGAAAATGCCGAGAATCCACAGGAGGGAAAGCAGCTCACCCGGCGTGGGGTCCGGGTCATGGCCGCCTATACGGCGGATGTGCATCAGGAGCATCACGGCCAGCAGGTTCAGGCTGAAGGTCGAAGAGGTGGCGATCGAGTTCATGATCTGCCCGTTGGTCAGCATCTTTCGGCGGTTGGCGGTCTCCCTGCGGCGGAGGGCGAAGATCCTCTGCTCGGCGGCTTCGACCCAGCCGAGGATCCGCAGGGTACGGATGTTCTGCACCCATTCCGAAACCAGGCCCGTGCGCTCTGCCGCGAACTGTTTGAAAGCCAGGAAGTAACCCGACTGGCGGCGGGCCAGTAGTACGTTCACCACTGCGAGGAAGCCCACGGCACCGATGCTCGCCCACCAGGGGATGCCGAAGAAGGAGTGCAGGGCCACGGGGGCCAGCACGATCGGGAAGATCATTCCGCTGGCCATCAGCAGCGATTGTTCAAGAAGCGCTCCGGCCCCGGGAATGTCCACAGCGAAAAGCGAGACCGCCACGCCTGTCGGCTCGCGGCCCACCAGGCCGCCCGGGCCTTCGAGCAGGCGGTGGAAGGCGGCGTCGCTCAGTGCCTTCTGGGAGATCAGGCTCTCGCGTGTCGACAGGAAGACATTGATCTGCCAGAGCAGCTGGTAGGCGATGAGGCACAGAAAAGCGCAGACAATCCACCATGCGCCGGATCCTCCGGCCAGAAGGTCTTCGGTGAAGCGCTTCTGGGCGTAGGGGGCGAGCAGCCCGAAGATGGTGGCGAGGAGTGAGATGCCCAGCACCAGCAGCCGCCAGGGCAGGCGCTCCATAAGGAAGGAGGCCAGGAGTGAGCTCGGATGGATCCGATGGGACTGCATCAGGACGCGATCGTAGCATATACCGCCCGCTTCTTCCCGGAGGACCGTGGTGGTTTGAAAATTTTTCAGGCCAATCGAGGTCTGCTGTGGGCCTTTCCGCGCTTTTCCCAGAGGGCTTTGAGTTCCGCCTCGTTCAGAGTTTCCTGTTCGACCAGGCGGCGGGCTGAATCCCGCACGAAGCCCTCATTTTCATGGAGGCAGCGCGCGGCGGCGTTCAGGGCGGTGTCGATCAGCCGGCGCACCTCCTGGTCAATGCTGTACGCGGTCTGCTCGCTATAGAGCTTTTCCCGGAACATCGCGCCGGCGCCCAGAAAGCTCTGCGATTCCTTTTCGAAGGTCACGGGGCCTAGCTCACGGCTCATTCCATAACGGGTGATCATGCTGCGCGCGATGTCGGTGGCCTTGTCGAGATCGTCAGCGGCGCCCGTAGAGATGTCGGGGAAGAAGAGCAGCTCGGCGGCTCTCCCCCCGAGGATCATCGCCAGCTTGACCTCAAGTTCTGCGCGGTTCACGAGGTAACGGTCCTCTATCGGGCGGCGAAACGTATATCCCAGCGAGCCTAATCCCCGGGGAATGATCGTCACCTTGTGCACGGCCTCGCCCTTGTCCAAAGCTAGGGCAACAGTGGCGTGGCCCATCTCGTGAAACGCCACGCGCTGCCTCTCCTCCGGGCTGAGAAGGCGTGTCTTGCGTTCCAGCCCAGCCACGAGGCGTTCGATGGCCTCGGTGAAATCCTGGGGTTCCACGAGCTCGGCTTTACGGCGGGTGGCGATCAGTGCCGCCTCGTTGGCCAGTCGGGCGAGGTCGGCTCCCGAAAATCCCGCCGTGAGTGAGGCCAGCATGTCGAGGTCCACGGTGCTCGAGACGTGCACCGGCTTCAAGTGTACGGAAAGTATCTGGCGGCGCCCGGGCCGGTCGGGCTTGTCCACGAGAATCTGCCGGTCGAAACGTCCGGCACGGAGCAGGGCGGGGTCGAGCACCTCCGGGCGGTTCGTGGCGGCGAGCAGTACGAATCCCGAGGAGGGATCGAAGCCGTCGAGCTCGGCGAGCAGCTGGTTGAGGGTTTGTTCCTTTTCGTCATTGGAGCCTCCGGTGATCGCGTGAAGGCCGCGGGCCCTTCCCAGCGCATCCAGCTCGTCGATGAAAACGATACAGGGCGCCTGGGCCCGCGCCTGCTGGAAGAGGTCACGCACGCGGGCGGCACCCATGCCCACGAAGAGCTCCACGAATTCGGAGCCGTTGATGGAAAAGAACGGTACGCCCGCCTCGCCGGCCACAGCACGCGCCAGCAAAGTTTTGCCTGTGCCGGGCGGGCCCACCAGCAAAATTCCTTTCGGCATGCGGCCGCCGAGGCGCGAATAGGCCGATGGGTTTTTCAGGAATTCCACCACCTCGCGCAGCTCCTCCTTTGCCTCGTCCACGCCGGCCACGTCGCTGAAGCGGGTTGTGAGATCTTTCTCGGCGTAGACCCTAGCTTTGGATTTTCCCAGCGAGAAGAAGTCCGTGCGGGCCTGTCCGCCCATGCGCGAGAGCAGCAGCCACCACAGGCCCACCATCACAGCGGCGGGCACGATCCAGGAAAGCAGGTCGCGCAGGAAGTTGTTTTCCGACACCGCGGCGAAGGTGCCTACTCCGGCCTCACGCAGGTGCTGGGGGAGGGTGGGATCCTCGAGACGTACCGTGAAGAATAAACCGGATTTTCCAGGCCCTGGTTCCTTCAAGGTACCGCGGATAGTTGTCTCGGACACCTCGGCCTCGGTTATCCTTTTTTCGTCGAGCAGGGCGAGAAAGCGGCTGTAGGGGATGGTTTCCACGTTCGCGCGGTAGTTCATATAGTCGCGCACCAGCAGCGCGGTCCATAAAACCACGAAGAGCATGAAAAAATTGAAGCTGCGCCCGCGCAGGGGAGGCGGAGAACCTTGGGGAGATGCTGCCATTTTTCCTCCAGGGCATTGAGGAGCAGGTTCCGTACCATAAAGCGCCTTTTGCTGGGACAGATTGGCGCAGCACTATGGCACCGGCTTTGCTCCGTTCCCTTCATGCTGGACCCGTATCAGCAGCTGGGTGTCTCCCGTACTGCCTCGCAGGACGAGATCAAGAACGCCTACCGCAAGCTGGCGAAAAAATTCCATCCGGATCGCAACCCGGGAAACAAGCAGGCTGAGCACCGCTTCAAAGATATCAACCAGGCCTACGAGATCGTGGGCACTCCCGAAAACCGCGCGAAGTTCGACAAGGGTGAGTGGGGAATGGACGAGGCCGGGGCCGGGCCCCGTGCCCAGCCGCAGTATGAATTCGATGAGGATTTTTTCTCAGGACTTTTCGGCGGACGCCGGCGCGGGCGTGCGGGCGGCTTCCACATGCCCGGAGTGGATGAGGTGTACCAGATGGAGATGAGCCTGAGAGAATCCATTCTGGGTGGCGAGCGTGAGATCCGCCTTCCTTCGGGCAAACGCCTGCATGTGCGCATTCCCAGGGGCGTTGCGCCGGGGCAAAAGCTGCGCTTTCAAGGACAGGGCGGCCCGGGCCTGGGCGGAGGCGCGCCTGGAGATGTGTATGTGGAGCTCTTTCTCGCGCCGGATGAACGCTTCACCTTGGAGGGCTCCACGCTCGTGCACGAGCTGGCTGTTCCGCTGGAAACTGCCGTGCTCGGGGGTGAGCTCGCGGTGCCCACGCCGGAAGGGCAGGTGCAGCTGCGCATCCCGCGCCACTCCAATAGCGGCCGGCGATTGCGCGTGAACGGCAAGGGCATTCACGCCAAGGGCGGGGCGAGGGGCGATCTGCTGGTGAAGCTGCTGATCGTGCTGCCGGAGGTGATCTCCGCGGAACTGGAGAATGCGGTGAGGTCGATTCGGGAAAAGAAGGCTTCCTGAAAAGCAAAAAGCCTCCCGGGCGGGAGGCTTTTTTGTTTCCAGAGACTTTGCTTAGACGCAGAAGTCGTGGGAGCGCACGGTTTTGCGGCCGTTCGCCTTGGCGCGCTTAGCAGCCGACTCGAGATACCAGTAGATTACGCCATTGAGGCCGTCGAAGGCGTCACCCGCGGTGTTGCAGCCCGCTTTTTTCAGTATTTGTTTTGCTTTGCTGGCGATCACGAGAGCTTCCATTTTCTTCTTAGCCATGAGTTCTCCAATAGAAAGTGCACCGGTAAGGGCGCTGTTTTTTACTTTCGGCTAGTCTAGAAGACTAAAACGAAGAACTCAAGCTGTGACGCCCAGCGCGGCATAAACAAGATTTCTCATAGAAGCTCCGGGGGTTCAGGGGCGGAAACTGTCCAAAAGTTCTTCGCCAAAAAACAACGGGAAATTGAGGGCACCCTGACTCCGCGAAGAGACAGCTGAAAGCGCTCTGTTCCCCTGATAAAATAAGAAGACGGATAGGGGTGGAGAATATGAAATTCCCAAAAAGACTATGGCCCGTGGGCCTGGCATTCGGAGCCTCAGCTCTGCTGGCTTCGGCTACGGCGTTTTCTGACGAGGTCGTGGTAACGGGTACGGTGGTGACTAAAAAGGTGATCGTAGCGCCTGCCACTCCTTACATAGTGGGTCCGACGGGCTTTATGCCTTGGTACGGGGTGGGCTGGCGGCCCATGTACTGGGGGGGGCCGATGTATGGCCCGATGTACTACCAGCCCTATGGCGCCTACGGCATCTCACCTTATATGGCGAATGCGGCGCACCTGGATAACCGCACCTATCTGAAATGCATTAAGGCGAAGTTGAAGGATGGCGAGCAGAACGTTGCCGTCAACGTTCGCGGGGCGATGGTCTGCGAGACCCAAATCATCACGGTGAAGGTGGAGACCGACGAAGATTAACGATTGATCTGCCCATGATGGGTATTTCGAAGAGCGCTGGGTTTCGCCCAGCGCTCTTTTTTTTGGTTATTCATTTTGCTCCGCTCACGCGGCTTTTCTATTTCTGCTCTGCGCTGTTTTCCTCCTTTTCACCCACTTCCGGGCTCGTTTGACAATTTCCCTTGCGAAAACGCCTCCCTTCTCCCCATATTTTAATGAGGTTCCCGTGCTCGGATTTTTTCGCTATGTGTCGGAAGCGGCGCAGGGGGGCCTGTGTTTTCTGCGTTGGTCCTATTGTGTTGAGGGGAGCGCCCGTTCCAAGGCGCTGGTTGAATGAGCAAGATCACAAAAAGCAGCACAGCCGAATACTTTGCCAAGAACCTCCAGCAGGTGGGCTTTTCTTCCCCCCTTAAGGCGGTGCTCACCACGCTGAAAGAGGCCGTGGACAACTCCCTCGACGCCTGCGAGCACGCAGGCATCCTGCCTGAGCTTACGGTAGAAATTAAACGCAAGGGCGTGGGCTCCACCAAGAATACCGAGCTCATCCATATCGCCGTGGAAGACAACGGTCCCGGCATCGACCCCGACGACCTCGCCAAGGTATTCGGCGAATACCTGGCCAGCTCCAAGTTCGGCAAAGGGCAATGTTCGCGTGGCCAGCAAGGGATCGGGATCTCGGCCGCCACTACCTGGGCCCAGCTCACGAACGCTAAGGGCGCCTTCGTCACCACCAAAAAGGCGAATATGCGCAAGGCTGTGACCGCGCAGGTGGACGTGGACATCAAATCCAATACGGGCGTGCTCCGCAAAAAAGACACCATCGACTGGGACGATAAAAAAAGCGGCGTGCGCTGCGAGTTCAGCCTCGACGGACGTATCCAGCTGAACGGCGACGGCGGCTTGATCACCTATCTCGAGGGCACGGTGCTGGTGAACCCGCACATGACCCTGCATTATAAGCTGCTCGACAACGACTGGGTGCATGTGGAGCGGGTGAGCCAGGAAGTTCCGCGCGTTCCCGAGGCCACGTTGCCGCATCCTCACACCTTTAAACTGGGTGAATTCATCACGCATGCGCATTTGTTCGGGAAAGTTTCGTTCGAGAAGTTTTTGCGCACGGGATTTTCCCGGGTTTCCGACCAGGCCATCAAGGATCTCAAAGGCAAGGGCATCACCAAAGGCCTGCTGGATAAGTCGCTCACCTCCTTGAAAGAGGATGAGTTCAAAAAAGTATTTTCCGCCATGCAGGACATCGAGCTGATGGCGCCTTCCACCAAGAGCGTGCTCAACGTGGGCGAAGAGGCGATGAGCAAATCCATCGGTCGGCTCGGTGAGATCGACTTTTTCTCCGTGGTCACCCGCAAGCCCGCGATCTGCGACTTCAAGCCTGTGGCCGTGGAAGTGGCACTTGCGCGGTTTAAAAATAGGAATTTGGAAGCGGATGCCCCCATACAGCTTTTGCGATTCGCCAACCGTGTACCGCTGCAGTTCGATAAATCGGGCTGCGCTATCACCTGGGCGATCGAGAGCGTGAACTGGAAAACCTATGGCCTGGGGCAGCCCAAAGAGAGCCTGCCGATCGGGCCCTATGTATTCGCCGTTTCGGTGGTGTCTCCGTTCATTAAATTTAAGAACGCCTCGAAAGAGACCGTGGACGCGTCGGAAGAGCTGGTGGAGGAGATCCGCCGGGCCCTGATTCAGGCCGGCCAGAAGCTCAGCCGCCACATCAGAAAAGAGACGAAAGAGGCTGATCTTGAAAGAAAATTAGCACATATCGAGCAGTTCGGCCCGATCCTGGTGGAAAGCCTTGTGAACATCACGAAGAGCTCCGAGGCCCGAAAGAAAAAGGCCGAGGAAGGGCTGATGAAGCTGCTCGGACGCGACTCCAAAGACGCCCACGAGGAGCTGGCCGAGGCCGATGCCAAGCTCAAAGACCTGCGCGCCCGCGAAGCCAAGAAAAGAGGCGAGGATCCCGATGCTCCGCCCGCCGCCGCAGAAGAGGCACCGGCTCCCGAGGCTCCCAAGCTCAAGCCAGGGGAGCAGGCCGAACTCTTTCCAGGCGCGAAAGCAGGGGTAGTGGCCGCCAAGAAAAAGGCGAAAAGCTCGGGCAAAAAATCTTCGTCGAAGTCGAAATAGGAACACATTATGTCCAAGATGATTACGATCCGCGACCTTAAGATCGATATTCCCAAAGAAGCGCGCATCCTCGCGGACAGGATGCTTTCCGACCTCGAGAAGAGCAAGCGGCCGGTGCTCGAGGCGGTGAAGGCCTCGCTCGATAACGCTATTTACAATCCGCGCGTGGGCTATCTCACTCCCGGCGATAAGGTAGTGCGAACAGAGCTGAACGTAAGCTCGGTGCAGAAGCTCGCTCGCGTGGTATTCATCCTCGAGATCCTGCTCAATAACCTGGCCAGCCAGAGTGTGAACACAAAAAGGGAGATCTATTACATATGTAAAGGTCTCATCAAAAAGAACCCGCGCACCAAGCCTCTGGACTTCGAAGACCAGGACGAGAGCGACTCCATTATCGATTTTATCGGCGATATGCTTCAGGTGTATCGCGAGGAGCTCAACTGCTTCGCCAACGACCGCGGCGGGCAAACCTATTCCCAGCAGCTTGTAGTAACGGAAACCATGGCTGACGGCACCAAGGCGACGGTGGATCTCTCTACCTTGGGAACCGCGCCTTATCAGCCCAAGAACAAGCCGCAGTCGCTCAGGCTCAAGGCGAAGAAGAAGATCGATTTCGCTCTGGTGGTGGAATCCGAAGGCACGGCGAACACTCTCCAGAGCAACGGTTTTACCAAGCGCAATAATTCGATTCTGATCGGTGCCCAAGGCGTTCCTTCGAACGGCGTGCGTGGCTGGTGTAAGCTGATCCAGGAAGAGCTCGACATTCCAATCTACTTCTTCGGCGATCTTGACGCCTATACGATGCAAAATATTTTCCGTACTTTGAAGGCGGGCTCAGCGGCCTCGCTGATCCGGAACCAGCATTTCTCGGCTCCTTCTGTGCGTTTTCTCGGCGTGCTGCCGGATGACGTGAAGAAATACGACCTGCCTTACTACAAAGTAAAAGAAAATGACCCGGCCGAAGCGCGCGCGCTGAAGAAGGCGAAAGATGCTCTCGAGGGCGATCCCTTCTTTCTCGATAAAAAGAACAAAGGCCTCTCTGATATTCTCCGCTGGCTGATGAAGGAGAAGATCCGCTGCGAGCAGCAGTCGCTCTTTTCCGTGGACCCCAAAGACAAGCTGATGATGGAGAAGATCATTCTTGAGAAGATCAAGAAGGGTTTGTACGTGTGATAACGCAATGCGAACTCAGCGCTGAGTTCGCATTGCGTTAGATCAAACATCTTCGCCCGCCCAATTTGCCGCTGCTCCTCCGAGCGATGCTTCCTTGTTTTAGAATGCGCCTATGAAGTGCAAGGACGTTTTGATCGTGGAGGATGAAACCGAGATCAGGGAGAGCTTGCGAGAGCTTCTTGAGCTGGAGGGTTACCGGGTTCACATAGCCACCAATGGCCAAGAGGGTCTAAAAGTTCTGCACTCCATGCCGCGTCCGTGCATTATCCTGCTGGATCTGCTCATGCCCGTCATGGACGGCTCGGAGTTCCTGCGGGCCAAAGGCGACGACGACCTGATCGCCGCCATTCCAGTGGCGATCGTCTCAGGGGTTTCCGAACGGCCCGAACTAACGGGGGGTGCGGTGGGCTTCTTGAGGAAGCCTTTCGACTTCGAAGGCCTGCTGAGATTCATCGGGCCCTACTGCGATCAGGAAAGGGAACTGAATGCTGGCGAGTACAAAGACACTGATCCGGCAAAAAATATTTAAGCGCAGGCTTTGGTGGTGGCTTGCCGGCAGTATCCTGATCGTGCTTGCCATCTCGGCCATCTCTGCGAAGGCCGTGCTCCTTATCCGTGACTCCAGCAACCGTGTGATCACGATTCAAGGCGAGAATCTCCTGCATGCCAAGGATCTACTGGCCCTCTTCGAGGCGAGGTCGGCTAACGGCCGGGCGTTTCTCCTTACCGGAAGAGAAGAGTTTTTCCAGAATTACGAACGAGAGCGGGAGGAATTCGAAAGTACGCTGAAAAAGCTCCAGGTACAGGCGACCGACTTGGCCAGCCAGGGGCTGCTTATTGCGATCACGCGCAGGAACGAAGCCTTTGAAAACGTGGCGAAACCCATCTTGGAGTTAAAACGAATTGGGGGAACGACGTTGCTTGTGCTGGACCAGTTCGCATCGCTCGGTATTCCCAAGCGAGTTCGCCTTCGCGAAGACCTCGATCTCTTCATGGAGCACCAGCGAGGCCTTTGGATGGGTGGGCGCCGGGCGGCTGTGCAAACCGCGAACCGAATTCTCCTCCTGATAGCAGTGCTCATGATCTCTTTGACTCTTGTCGCAACCGCTCTTTGGGCCGGGATTTCCAAGACGCTCGCCGGCCTATACAGAAAATCCGAAGATGCGCTCGAAAAGCAGAAAAGCAGCGAAGCGCTCATGGGAGAGATTATTGACTCCGCAATGGACTGCGTGATTTCGATGGACCGGAACGGAAAGATCATTGAGTTTAATCCTGCTGCAGAGGCGGTCTTCGGCTACTCCCGTGAAGAGGTGTTGGGAAAAGAGCTGGTCGAGATCATAATCCCGCCGGCGTTTCGGGATGCCCATCGCAAGGGTCTGCGCACGTACCTGGCCACCGGCGAAGGTCCCATTCTGGACAAGCGGCTGGAGCTGAAGGGGATCCGCCGAGGATGGGAGGAATTCCCGGTGGAGCTGACGATCACGCGCACGCGTGGTGGAGATGATCCTTTGTTCACGGGATTTCTGCGGGATATCACGGAGAGAAAAAAGATCGAAGACCAAAGGATCCAAGCGGTACGCGCCAGAGACGAGCTTGTGGCCGTTGTGAGCCACGAGCTGAAGAATCCTCTTACCGCGATGGCTACGGGACTCGAACTGATCAAGAGAACCCGGGACGGAAACCAGGAAGCGAAGGTTCTGGAAAGGCAACTAGGCAGCATGCAGTCTTCCATCCTGCGCATGACCAGGCTTACATCCGATCTCCTCGACGTGACGAAAATCGAATCGGGCCGCCTTTCCATCGAGATGGGAGAGTGGGATACAGGCCAGATCGTCTCGGAAGTGCTTATGAGTCTCGAACCCCTGGCCCTGGAGAAGAATATCCGCATCAGGCGTCATTTTTCTCCGGGGAATCTCGTGCTCCCATGTGACCGGCAAAGGATCATGCAGGTAGTTTCCAATGTGGTGGGAAATGCCCTCAAATTCACTCACGAGGGGGGAGTCGTTGACGTGAGCGTGAGTGACGAAGGGGAGAAGGTGAGCTTTATCGTCACGGACAACGGCCCCGGTATTTCCGCGGATGAGCTGCCGCACATCTTCGACCGCTTCTGGCAGGCAAAAGACAAGGCCTTCATGGGAACCGGATTAGGACTTTCGATTGTCAAAGGAATCGTCGAGGCCCATGGCGGAAGGATCTGGGCCAGGAGTGAGCAGAAACAAGGCACCAGCTTCTATTTCACACTGCCGCGCCTGGCTGTGGAAGCTGCCTCTTGAACCGGCTACCGAGCCCCGGCCACTGAGCGGTTCGGCTGAACTTCGCCGGATACGACATCTTTCTTCGTCTCAAGGCCCATGGTTACTGCCTTGAAGGCGTTCAATCGGCCGGAGGAGGCTACTTTGCCTTTCAGGCGGCTGTACTTGTCCGTCGAGTTCATGATGATCTTTTTGATGTCGGTGTACGTCAGCTCCGAGTTTTCGCTCAGAAGGAGAGCCGCCACGCCCGTCACGAAGGCCGTGGCCTGGCTGGTGCCCGTGTTGTAGCCGTAGCGGCCTTTAGGCAAGGTCGAAAAGATGTTTTCACCGGGCGCGGCCACGTGCACGCGGGCGGCACCGAAGTTCGAGACCGGGATCACGTCGTTGTGAATGTTCGTGGCGGCCACGGAGATGATGTTCGG
>DATBTF010000091.1:0-3385 GCA_036559405.1 Bdellovibrionota bacterium | reverse complement strand
TCAAAGACTCCTCCCGCGACTTCCTCGATAAGCAAAGTCTCGTCGGGTTTTTGGGTAGCTCCGGCTGCGCGCTGAATGATATACACACGAACGATCCCCGGCTTTACGAGGCCTTGAAGGCACTCTCCCTCGGCGACTGGCCGGTGGAGCAGAAACCTTGCACCTGGAGCTTCGTGACGCGGCGATCGGAGCCCAATGGAGTAGGGGAGCCCTTCGGGGAGTTCCTCTTGCGGAGAAAACGGTGAACGTTGAGGTAAAGCCCGAAGCAGCGCAATCGAGCGGTTGGCAGTTTCGCCGTGAACGCGGGCAGCGCAGCGTGTTTTTTTCCTACGGCAGCCAGCAAGGCTACGACTGGTGGCTGCTGATCGCCTTTCTCCTGCTCGCGTATACTCCCTTCCTGGGCGACCGCGTGGTGCGTCCCGCCGGCGACGACAAAGTATACGTTTCCCAAGCAGTAGAGATGGCTAAGAGCGGTTCCTGGTTTCTCCAGACTCTCGCCAATGAGCCCAATTATTATAAGGGCCCGCTCCACTACATCCTCCTTCGCATCGGCATGGGCGTATTCGGCGATAGCATGTGGGCCACGGTCTGGATGAACCTGCTGTTTCTGCTCGTGGGCGCCACCTGCTTGGGAGCGATCGTGCAGCGGAATATGCGCGACTTTCCCGGCTGGGCATTTTTTGCCGCAATGGCCTTTGCGTTGAATGCGGGAATTTATTCGCATATGTTCGCCAGCCAGATGGAAGTGGAGGCCGCGAGCTTGATGGCGATCGGGCTTTATTTTCTCGACCGAGCGGGGCCTGGGAAAGGCGATTTCCGCTTTTGGATTCTCGCGGGACTCTTGGGTTGGCTGAAGTCGCCCCTGCATTCTGTGTTCCTGGGCGTAACGGCGCTTCTGTTCTGGACCTGGAACCGCGAGCTGCTCCCGCGCATGCGGCATCCTGCGGCCTGGCTTGCAGCTTTCGTCGGCGTGGCGATTTGCTCCCTTGGATATGCCCCGGCCTACCTTTTCGACCGGGAAAATTTCGTCAATGCCTATGTATTGCGCGAGACACTCTGGAAGCCCGCGAACGGCGCGCCCTGGCACTATCCTGTGATTCCGCTTTTTTCTTATTACTTAATGCCCTGGATGCTGCCCGCCTTCGTGGCCTTCGTCGACGGGATCACCCGGCCGGTACGCAGGAGGCAAAGACCGATCCGATCGACCTCCGGATCGCGCAGAGTGGTGGCATTGGGAGCATTCCTCGTTCTTCCCTCCTTGCTCTTTTTCATGTGGCACCCGTACCGCGGGCAGAACTACAACCTCCCCGTGATCGGCGGCCTCGTGCTGGTGTTCACGAGCATCTGGGCGTCGCGGGCGAAAACCTGGGACACCATTTACCAGTTCAGCCTTGGCCTCACCGCTTTGCTTTTGATCGCGCTCGTCTCCGGCATCACCCTCGTGACGCGACACTTTGACCCGATGCCCTTCTGGTGGTCGAGCTGGCGCCTGCCCGTTCTTTGGCTGGGTTTTTTCGTATCCGCGAGAGGGATCTGGCGCCAGGGAATCACCTTCCAGATGCTGCGGCCGGATTCGCTCTCGCGCCGGACGATCTGGGTTTTTCTCGCTCTCGGGGGACTGCTCGCTACCTTGGGCGACCGCGAGATGATCGATATCCGCGACCGGATCTATCGGGCGAAGAAAGAGGGCGAGGAGCTGAAGGTCGTCTATTACAACCTGCAGAAAAATATCTGGAGCGAATGGGGTTACTTGAACTTCATGATTCCGTATCCGGTGAGTGGGGTGTTCACGCAGGCCGAGCTCGAGCAGTCGGCCGCTCAGGGAAACCTCATTCTCGTCCCCGGCGACGACTGGCTCGCCGACATGCACCAAAAGCTCGACAAGCTCTATCCTCCGTCGGCATGGACCGTGGAAACCTGGAAGCGGTGGAAGACCAAGGGAAAGAATGCCCAGGGCGTTCCTGCCTGGCGGGAAGCGTGGGAAAGCCGGGACATTTCCCGGCTTGAGAAGAATTTCTATATGGTCCGCTTGAGACGTTAAGGCCTTTGCATTATCTTAAAGAGCACAAGGGAGAGCCTATGCAACAGCAACATGAAGAAACCGGCCGTCCGTTTGCGTTCTACTTTCTGATGCTCTTTCTGTTCTTCGGAACCACCTTCATCGGCTACAACTTCGGCCAAAAGCCTGGAGCCGTGATCGGTTTCCTTTTCGCTCTGCTCGTGAACGGCTACGCCCTGCGCATCAAGCTCGACTAGCTCTTCAGGCGCGCCACGATTTTTTCCTGAATCGCCTTCATCTCTGCATCTGGCAAGCGCTTCGCTTTGCGGAAGTCGAAGTCTTCTGTTTCCCAAAGGGGAATCAGGTGCAGATGAAAGTGCGGCACCTCGAATCCCTGCACCGCCATGCCCACCCGTTTGCAGCCGGTGGCGGCGTGGATGGCCCGTCCGATCGTCTGCGCCGCTGCAAAGACGGCGGAATAGTAGGGGTCTTTTACGTCGACGAAGTGGTCGATCTCCACCTTGGGAACGATCAGGGTATGCCCGGCATGGATCGGATCGATCGAAAGAAAGGCCAGACAGAATTCATTCTCGAAGATTTTGTAGGAGGGAAGTTTCCCCTCGATGATTTTGGTGAATACCGAAGCCATAAAGCCTCCTAAGGATGAACTTTCCCGCCCTCCCAGAAATACTGAGAAGGCAGCTCATGCTCGTTATAGGTGCTGGCCATCGCGATGCCATAGGCGCCGGCATCCGCGATCGCGAGCCAGTCTCCCTGGGAGACTTCCGGTAGCTCCCTTTGCTTGCCCAGCACATCACTGGATTCGCAGATCGGGCCCACCACGTCATAAAGCTTTTTTGCCGCGCCGGAATTTTCTTTAAGGGGAAGGATGCGGTGAAAGGCCTGATAAAGGGCCGGGCGGATCAGATGGTGCATGCCAGTGTTGAGCACTGCGAAGTTGCGCGACGGAGTCTCTTTCACATACTGCACTTCGCCCACGAGAGCGCCACAGGAGCCAACGAGGATTCGTCCCGGTTCGCAGAGGACCGCACCCGAAAATCCCTTCAGCGCTCTTTGCAGCATCTTTCCGTAGCCGGCCATAAGGTCGAGATCTTTGGAGGGGATCTTATGCTCCTCGGTATACGGAATTCCGAGACCGCCACCCACGTCGAGGGAACGCAGTGGCACTCCCTGATTTTGGAAAGCAGAGAAGACGGCCAGCGTTTTGCGGATGGCATCTTCGATGGGGGAGAGATCCTGGAGCTGTGAGCCGATATGCATGGTCAGGCCCACTGGATCCACGGTGTCTTTTGCTGCCTTGAGGATAGCCAGCAGCTCGGGGACAAAGTGGTCGCCCATCCCGAACTTATTTTCCCGGAAGCCGGT
>DATBTF010000090.1:0-15644 GCA_036559405.1 Bdellovibrionota bacterium | reverse complement strand
ATGCTCACGGCCGCGCTGGGGCTTCTGATGGTCTCTACCTCAAGTTTCCCAGCTTCAAAGACTTCCAGGTGCGCCGCCGCCGCCAGTTCACCCCGATCGCCGTGACTTTCGTGATTCTCGTGGCCCTGATCTCCTGGTTCGAACTGGTTGCTTTCCTGTTCCTGCTCTTTTATATCGTGGCGTCCCTGGCTCTCGAGCTCTATAGGACCTGGAAGCAGCAATGGAAAAAGAAACCAGCAGCCTGACGCCCAAAAAACGGCCCCTTAAAGTGCACCGGAAAAATCCGGAGCAAAAGAATTTCCGCATGGTGATCGCGTACAAAGGCACCTGCTACCGCGGCTGGCAGAAGCAGGCCAAAGCGGGCGGGCTGCCCACGGTGCAGGAGATGCTCGAGAAGGCCGCGCGCAAAGTTCTCCGCAAAAAAATCGTGAACATCCATGGCAGCGGACGCACGGATTCCGGAGTGCACGCCCGTGCCCAGGTAGCGCATTTACGGGTGGCGGCCGATTTGCCCGCCGATGTGTTGATCAAGGCGATCAACGCCCATTTGCCGGAAGACATCCGCATCCTGGAAATGGAAGACTGCGCCGAGGACTTTCATTCTCAGCTAGACGTAACGGCCAAGACCTACCGCTATTTCATTTTGAATACGCATACGGGCAAGGATCCCGTGCACTGGCCCTTCCTGCGACCCTACACCTGGTTCGTCACCTACCCTTTGAGCTACGAGAATATGCAAAATGCGCTCGACACCTTGGTGGGCAGACACGACTTCGCCTCCTTCCAGAACAAAGGAACGCCCGTGCCGGATACGGTGCGCGAAATCCTCGAAGCAAAGCTGATCGTGCACGATAGCGGGCGCGAGGCCTTTCCGTGGATGCCGGGTCCGGAATTTGAAGCGAAGCTTCTGGAAATCCGCGTGCGCGGAACGGGATTCCTGAAGCAGATGGTGCGCACGATTGTCGGCACCGTAGTGGAAGTGGGCCGGGGAAGAATCTCTCCGGATCGGATGGCCGAGATGCTTGAAAAGAAAGACCGTGCCGCGAGCGGAATGACGGCGCCGGCGAACGGACTCTTCCTGGATCACGTAGAGTATTAGGGTTCCGCGCAACCTCTTACAAATGAATCGAAAACACGCCGGCGACCTGTACGTTGTCGATGCTGGCGCCGCCATTGCGCGGATGGCGATGGACCAAAGACACCTGCGGACCGAAGGCCACCGAGTCGTTGAAGAAGAACTTCACCCCGGCCTTTACCGTCGTGAAGTAGTAAGGGTTACCCGAACCCCGGAGGTACCATTCGATCGGAATCAGGGAAACGAAGGGAGCCACATTCCCGTCGAGGAAGTATACCGTGCCCACGGGACCGAGTGAGTAGGTGGAACGGGAGTTGGTATAGGTGCTCACGGTGCCCGTGAGTCCGAGGGAGAAGCGGTCCATGACGAAATACTGCGCGCTGGGATTCGTATAGAATGCGCTGGTGCCGCCCGAATAGAAATCCATGGCGATGGTGCCACCGACCTCAACATTCCCAGTATGCAAATTCGCCGCCTGTGCGGAACCCGAAACGAAGCCGAAGCATAGAGCGATCCAAAGAACTTTGTACATTTTGCACTCCTGTGAGGGGATGATTGTGCCCAAATGTATCTGTGCCCTTGGGTAAATTGTCAAACGATCGAGCCATAGTGCATCGCGTCAGGCAATTCTCTGGAAAAGCCCTTTTCCCCTTGTTAAGCAGACTCACCTTTATTTGCACCTAATCCGCACCCAAGGAGACCCATATGAATAAGACCATCCTGACAGCTCTGGCCCTCTTCACCTTCACCGCCCAAGCTCATGCCGTAAACCTCACCGGCAGCTGGAAAGGCGCCGGCAAGGGAGTGGACAGCAAAGGCGAGACCTTCAACTGCGAATCGGTGGTGCTCACCATGTCGCAAACAGATGCATCTTTGACCGTGAACTCCGAGTTCCTTTGCGGCGGGCAGAAGATGCAGATCCCCGGCGGCACAATGGAGATTCGTGGGAACGAACTTTTTGACAAAGGCCAGAAATCCGGAAGCATCACCAACAGCAACCTCTCGCTCGTGGCCAAGAGCAAGGGTTATACGATGCAGTCAGACGCCTCCTTCGACGAGAAACGCATGAGCCTGCATTCCGTGATCTCGGTGGGCAACAATCCGGCCCCCGCCCTCACGTTCGACGCCGCACTTCAGCGCTAAGCTTCGCAGCTACAGGTTGTCGTTGAAATTCAGATCGAGCTTCTTGGGAGGCGCTGGCTCCATCGCGAACGCCAGCGTCAACGAGAACAGATCCTGCTCGAGATGGGCGCGCAGGCCCACGCTCCCATGGGGAATCACGTAGAAGTCCCACTGAACGCCGAGGCCGAAGTACCAGGTGGGTTTCTCGCCGATGCCGCCGAGGTCCGCCACGTTCTGGTTGTGCTCGATGGCGTCGCTTCCCTGGTATTTGAAAGACTGCACCATCGCCTGCCGGCGCAGCAGTGATCCGATAATCGAGAAGTGCCGGCCAGCCGCCATCTCCACCATTCCGCCGACATGCAAGGTCTCGTCGGAGACGAGGTTCATCGAACCGACCTGCCCTAGCTTGTACCAGGCATAGTCGATGTACGCGTGGAGGAAGAGGGTCTGCGCGAGGTTGATTACGCGGTAGGATGCGCCCACGATAACGCCGCTACTGTTGTTCGTGGTCACCAGCTCGGTGGGATAGCCTTTATAGCCTAGACCACCATAGAGGCTGAAGGCCGGGCGGTTTTCGAGCACCGAGCGCCAGTCGTAGTCCTCGTTGCTCCGGCCGCCCCCCGAAGTGGCCGGCGCGTAGCGGATGTTGTCGTTCACGTTGGGCGTGGGGAGGAATACGTCGTCTTCCACGGGCGGAACGTTTACCTGATTCTGGCTGTTCTCCAGTCCCTGGTCGGAGGAGGCTTCGGGAAGGGAATCGTCACCCAAGGTAGGCGCGGGAATAGCGTCGTCTTCTGCGGCGGCTGGCGTGGAGGGAGCGGTATTGGGAGAGCTGGCGACGGGAGGGGCTTCTTCCTCCGAAGGAGCCGGAAGGTCTTCCTCGGCAAATGCGCCCTTCACGGAGAAGAGCAACAGCACGATCGTTAGTCCCAACAGCCCACTTTTCACCCGAATCCATGGGCTGAAACCACTTCCAATCCTTTGGAATTTCATACAAATAAGTCTAGCAAAACGGGTTTTTAAGACAAACGAATTGTGCTAATGGTGGCCCTCTATGAACAACCAGATGAACTTTCTCCCCGAGCCGCAGGTCAAATACACCCAGAAAACCAACATCCTTGGCGAGTTCGAAGTAAGCGTACACGGAAGCATGATGCAGTCGAAAATGCAGGATGCGTTCTCCCGCCTGCAGAAGCGCGTGAAGCTGCCGGGCTTCCGCGAAGGCAAGGTGCCTCTCGATCTGGTGAAGAAAAAACATTACGAAGATGTGCTGCACGACGTGTTCAACCAGGTGGTTTCCGAAACCTACCGCAAGGCCGCCGTGGAAAACAAAGTGCGGGTGGCGGGCGATCCGCAGATTACCAAAACGAACCTTCAGGAGTGGAAGGAGGGCGACTCCCTTCAATACACCGCTCAGGTGGATCTCATCCCCGAAGTATCGGTGAAGAAGTATAAAGGCCTGCCCGTAACCAAGAAGGCTGGAAAGATCCAAGACGAAGATGTCGAAGTGGTGCTGCGCAATCTGCTCGACCCCCGGGCCGAGCTCGTGACCCTGCCCGAAGGCACCAAGGTGAAACACGGCCATAACGTGGTGGTGGATTTCGAAGGCAAGATGGACGGCCAGGCCGTGCCCGACGCATCCGCCAAGAATTTCATGCTCGAAGTCGGCAGCACGGGTTCCATCGAGGAATTCCAGACCGGCCTCGTGGGCATGAAGGCCGGCGAAACGAAGACGATCGACGTGAACTATCCCGATGATTACAAAAACGCGGAAGTCGCCGGCAAAAAGATCGTCTACGAAGTGAAGCTCCACGAGATCAAGCAGAAGAACCTGCCCGAGCTCACCGACGAGATCGCCAAGGATTTCCAAGCGGAGAGCGCCGCGGACCTGCGGGCGAAGGTGCGCAAGAGCCTGGAAGACGAGATGGAGGCCGAACAGCGCCAGCAAACTCAGGAAGAGGTGCTCCTCGCTTTCCTGGAAGCCAACCCCGTCGAGATCCCCCCGAGCCTCGTGCAACGCCAGTTGGAGTTCATCCTCTCCGATGTGGTGAACATGCTGAGACGCCAGAAGTTCGGCGACACCGTTGTGGCCGAATACGTGCACAAGCACCGCAAGGACTTCGAAGGGCGGGCGGAACGCGAAGTACGGATCGCCTTGCTTCTGCCCAAGGTGGTGGAAGCCGAGAAGATCACCGTGGGCGAAGCTGATTTCCGCGAGCACTTCGAAACCATCGTGAAGCAGAGCGGGCAGAAGGTGGATGCCGTGGAGAAATTCTACCTCGACAATACCCAGCGCAAGACTGAGCTGACCCACGAGCTTGAGCGCCGCAAAGCGCTCCAGGTGATGGTAGACAGCGCCAAGGCGAAGTAAGCCGATGAACTATCTTTGGATCGACATGGAGATGAGCGGGCTCGAGGTGTCCAAGTGCCGGATCCTAGAAGTGGCGGCCATCGTGACCAATCGGGATTTCGTTCCTCTCGAGACCTACCACGCCATCGTCTACCAGCCGCCCGAGGTGCTCGAGGCGATGGACGCGTGGTGCAAGGAGAACCACGGCAAGAGCGGGCTCACCGCGGCCGTGGCCAAGGGCGTTCCGGAATCCGAGGCTGAAAAGCAGCTACTCGCTCTGATCGACCGGCACTTTCCGGCCAAAGAGCGCCCTATCCTGGCGGGAAATTCGATCGGCCAGGACCGCAAATTCATCGATGCGTATATGCCGGCTCTGGCCGAACGGCTCCACTACCGCATGCTTGATGTTTCGAGCTTCAAAATCATCTTCAACGACCGCTTCGGGCTCCGCTATGAGAAGCGCGGTACGCACCGGGCTTTGGACGATATTTTGGAATCGATCGCCGAGCTCACCCTCTACTTGAGCCATGTCCGGGCCCCATCTCCCACTCCCAGCCCCACCCAGCCTTAGGATTTGAAACATTGCGCCGGCCGGGTGCGCCTTCCCCTAGACAATGCGCAGCGTCAAAGCATACACCATGCCCTGACCCAGAATGAAAGCTCTAACCTTACGCATAAAGCCAAGACACTGGCGGATGATTCTATTTTACTTCATCTGCCTGGTGAGCGCTTTTGCCGCGACCGTGGTGGACGCGGCCCCCGATCTGAATTCCAGCCGCGATTTTTGGGTGTGGGACCTGCGCGTGATGCCGCCGGCATCGCGCAAGGCTACGGCCACCCTGCGTTCCGTGGGCACGCGCTCGCTCATCTACGTGGAAGATTCTCTCTGGCAAAAAAATATTTCGCCCGCCTTCGTGAACCGCCTGAAGGACCAGCTCGAATATGCGGTTCCGGCTGGCGCCCTGTATCCCGGAATGGGGATTGTGTCTCTGGAGGAACGTCTCTTCGGAACGCTCCCCCGCAAGGTGGGCGCTGACGAACGTCTGATCGTGCTCTTCGCGAACCTAGGTCAGTACAAAGACATCGCCTTCGACGGCTTTTTCAACCCCTACGACCAGATGAGCGAGAGAGAGGCCTTCAGCCAGCACAAGCAGCACTCCAATGAATCGAACATCATCTACATCAACGGTTTCCGCAAAACCGAGGAATACACCACGGGAGTGATCGCCCACGAGCTGCAGCATCTGCTAGCCTCGGGCAGTGGTGAACGGGAGAGCTGGCTGTCTGAAACTCTGGGTGAAGGCGCGATGCTGGTCACCGGCTTTTTCGGCGACCAGGACCATGTGGACCGCTTTGCAACCGCCACGGGAAAGTCGCCGCTGGTCTCCCCCCGCTACGTGCAATACGGCCCGCAGCTCCTCTTCAGCTCCTTCCTGATCGACACCCTCCCCACAGCACCCAATACGGCTCTCGGCTTCCTAACCACTCATACCGAAAGCAAGGGCAAGACCGCCGTGGAGCGGCTGTTCTATGAGGTCTCGAAAGTGCCACTGGCCTTCGACGCTATTTTCAGCAATTTCGTCGGCTACGTGTTCAACCAGGCCGGACAGGGGGCGAGTCTTCCTGCCTTCTGGAACCACAGCCGCGGCATTTCCGTGCCCCGAATCCGGCCCTACCACACCTTTGCTACAAGTTCGGGCGAGCTCAATGGTGAGGTTTCTCCCTACTCCTTCCTGGCGATCGACCTCGCCCAGGAGCTTTCGCCCACCGCCGTCATTCAGGTACAAAGGAGCGACGGCGGCGACCGGATCCATCCTTCTCCCACCAGCTGCGCCGGCAGCGCTACGGTGCTCTGGAAGCCGATCAGCCCCAAGCGCATCGCCATCTACTCCGTGGGCTGCGAGCCTGATGAAAAAAACGAAGCAGTACAGTTCCGCCTGAAGATTCTCGACCAGCCTTCCCTTTTCCCCTCCTCACCGTTTAAATTCTTCCGCTGACTCACCGGCTCAATTTGCAGCCCCCCCTGGTTGAGGTAGTCTAGCCTGATGGAAAAAGCTCAAGAGCGCCCGCCGATCCGCCTGCTGGGCGTGCGCCAGAACAACCTCAAAAATGTGCATCTCGATCTGCCCCTCGGGCGCATGACGGTGATCACCGGGGTTTCCGGCTCGGGCAAGAGCTCGCTCGCGTTCGATACTCTCTACGCCGAAGGCTCGCGCCGCTATATGGAAAGCCTCTCCACTTATGCCCGGCAGTTCCTCGAGAAGATGCCCCGGCCGGAGGTGGAAGCCATCCACAATGTGCCGCCCGCCATCGCTCTCGAACAGCGCAACTCGATCGTGAACAACCGCACCACCGTGGCCACGATGACGGAGATCTACGATTACCTCCGCCTGCTCTTCGCTGCGGCGGGGCACCAGACCTGCAAGGCCTGCGGGCACGATAGCGTGAAGACGAACGACGCCGACTCGATCGCCGACCGGCTTCTGGCGTTGCCGGAGGGCACACGTCTTTATCTCTTGGCCAAATTCCCGGACCTCGACCAGACAGAAGAAGAGAGTCCTAAGGCGAAAAAATCGAAAGCGAAGAAAAAATCCGCAGGCACGGCTTTCGGCGGGCAGGAGCTTTTCAAACGCGGCTTTCAGAGGCTGCTCGTGGACGGCCAGGTGGTGGACCTCTCGACGGCGGAAGGGCAGATTTTCATCCCTGACCGCGAAGAGTCCTTCGTGCTGGTGGACCGCCTTGCCGTAACAGCGTCCCTGCGCGATGACCGAGGCCGCCTCATGGACTCGCTCGAGCAGGCGTTGCTGATCGGAGAGGGAAAGCTCGAAGCCCGAAGTCCCGACGGATCGGTCAAATTCAAGGCCGCGCAAGGCTACGCCTGCGCCGACTGTGGCGAACCCCACTCTCCCCCGAACGCCTCGCTTTTCTCCAGCAACTCTCCCTTGGGCGCCTGTGAAAGCTGCAGCGGCTTCGGCGAAATTCTCGAGCTCGATGAGGATCTCATCGTGCCTGACCGTTCCCGCTCGCTCCGCGACGGAGCAGTGGACCCGCTTTCCAAGCCTTCGTACAAGGACTGGGAAAAGGAGCTGCTCAAGGCGATGGAGAAGCGGGGCGTGCCGTCTTACACCCGCTACAAAGATCTCAAGGCAGCCCAGAAAACCATGCTGTGGGAAGGTGACGGAGACTTTCCCGGCATCCGGGGATACTTCGAGCAGCTCAAGCCGTGGAAGTACAAGCTGCACGTGCGGGTGTTCATCCGCCGCTTCCAGAGCCTGCGCACCTGCCCTCAATGCCGAGGCTCACGGCTTTCCGAGACTCCCCTGCGCTTTCGTGTGGGCGACAAAAACGTGGCTGAGGTGCTCGAGCTCACGATGCGCGAGGGCCTCGAGTGGTTTCGCTCGGTGAAATTGCCGGCACAGGAAAAAAAGAAGGCCAAGGAGGTGCTGCGGCAGATCGAAGAGCGCCTGGATTTCCTCTGCCTCGTGGGCGTGGGTTACCTCAAGCTCAACCGCAAAGGCAATACGCTTTCGGGGGGAGAGTACCAGCGGATTTCGCTGGCCTCGCAGCTCGGCTCGAAGCTTTCGAACACCCTTTATGTTCTCGATGAACCCTCGATCGGTCTCCATCCTTCCGACACCGACAAGCTGATCCAGGTGATCCACGCCCTGCGCGACCACGGCAATACGCTAGTGGTGGTGGAGCACGACGCCTCGGTGATGAAGAGCGCCGACTATCTCGTGGAAGTGGGCCCGTTGGCCGGCTCCGAAGGCGGGGAGATCGTGGCGGCTGGCAATCAGAAGGACTTTTTGAAAAAACGGCAGTCCCTTACCGCCCGCTACCTCAGTGGGGAGCTGCAGCTCAAGAAGCCGAAAGAGAGGCGCAAGGGCAACGGCAAAGAAATCGTTGTGAAAGGCTGCCGGGAACATAACCTCAAGAGCATCGACTTCCACCTCCCTCTCGGCAGGCTCGTCGCGGTTACGGGAGTTTCGGGCTCGGGAAAGAGCACCATCGTGCACGACACGCTTTATAATTCTCTGGCACGGGTGATCCTGCACGAGGCCATTCCCTCCCACGAGGTCGGCAAAAGTGACGGACTAGAAGGCTGGGAAAAAGTCGGCAACCTTAGCCTGCTTGACCAGAAGCCGATCGGCCGGTCATCCCGCTCGAACACGGCCACCTATATCAAGATGTACGACGACATCCGCCGGATGATGGCCTCGCAGGCGAGCGCCGCGCGCCGGCACCTTACGCCCACCGACTTTTCCTTCAACGTAGACGGCGGACGCTGCGCCACCTGCAAGGGCGAAGGTTTCGTGGAAGTGGACATGCACTTCATGGCTGACGTGCGCCTCCTCTGCGACGACTGCGAAGGCAAGCGCTTCAAAAAACACGTTCTGGAAGTGCAGTTCCGCGGCAAGAATATCGACGAAATCCTGCACACCACGGTGAAAGACGCAAAAGAGCTGTTCGCCGAATCCTCGAGCATCGTGGAAAAGTGCAACCTGCTGGATGAGGTGGGCCTGGGCTATCTGCAGCTGGGGCAGAGCGTTTCCTCCTTGTCGGGCGGTGAGTGTCAGCGCCTCAAGATCGCCGCCACGCTCGACGAGCAGCGTACGGCCGGCAAGACGATGCCGACTCTGTATATCTTTGACGAGCCCACCACGGGCCTGCATATCCACGATGTGAAAAAGCTCGTGGAGGTCTTCCACCGGCTGGTGGACCGCGGGCACACGGTTCTCTTCATCGAGCACAATATGGACCTCGTGGCCCAGGCCGACTGGGTGATCGACATCGGCCCCGGCGGGGGCGACGCCGGAGGCGAGATCGTGGCCGAAGGTACGCCCGAAAAAATTGCGAAGGCAGGTAAAACTTCGATCACTGCCAATTATTTGGCGGCATCACTTGACGGAAAATAGCTACAGTCTCCCTCCGACTTTTTGAATTACAATTGTAGTGATGCGCTTCTTTTTCACAGCATCGGTGCTGCTGCTTTCGCTCTCTTCGTGCGGGAAGTTTCTCGAAAAATTCGATCGGCTGCCGGGCGGCTCGACCAAGGTGAGCTTCGGTCTGCCGCAAAAAAGCATACTATCCGGCCCGCCTCTCAATGGCGGCATGCTCATCTACATCGTGGGCACAGTGAACGGCTACAAGCATTCGCTCTACTTCGCCAATGAGACTGCTGCCGGGTCGAGTGCCGCGGTGACTCTGCCCAACGGCACCTATAAGTTCTACGCCTTCGGCTACAACTCGGGCGGCATGACGGCGAATGCCCGCTGCGGTCTCGGCGAGGGTGGCGGCACGGTGAACCTCACCGGCGCCAGCCAGACCATCGACTTCGACATGAGCGCCGCCAATTGCGGGGACACCGCCTTCGCCGCAAGCTCCAACTATGCCCACGCCACTTACGGCCTCAAAGGCATGGACTTCGTCTCCTGCAGCAATTCGGCAGATCTTTCCAGTTCCAGCTACAGCTCCGACTGCAGCAGTGTGGACAATTCCAACGGTGGACTCCCCACCGATATGCACGACGATCGCGGCAATATCCATTCCGGCCGCTCGTTCAAAGTCACACTTAACGCCTACGGTCCCACGGGCAGCACGACCGGCGGAATCACCAGCAGCTGTATCGGCGGATCCGGCACACCGGTGATGGGCCAGGCGAATATGGGGTCTGTAATCACGGGCTGGGGCTTAGCCCCCCTGGGCGACAATTTGGCCTATGGCCTCCAGTGGGGAGGCAGCGCCCTTGACAGCGGGATCTGGATTTCTACAGACAACGGGGCCACTTTTACCCAAGCCACGAGCATGCCCACCAACTTCACCGTCAAAGACATCGCGGGCGACGATTACTATGCGGTTGCGGCCACGCATGATGGATCAAGCACCGGCGACGTATATGAATCCTTCGACGGGGGAGAAAGCTGGTCTGTCAGCACGGCACCATCCGGCCCCTACAAGCAAGTGGCCACCTACGGCGACTACGTTCTCGCACTCGACCCAACGGGACCGATACAGTTCTCCGACGACGAGGGTGACACCTGGACCGACATCAGTACCGACGCTAACCTCACCGCGCTGATTGCTAGCCCCCAGGCTGTGGCAGTGGACGAAAACGGAATCTATGTCCTTGGCTTCGATATGGTGAACTCCTCCGAAATGGCCGTGATCAAGTCGACGGACGGCGGCGCTACGTGGACGAATGTAGCTCACACAGGCGACGGCACTTGGAGCGTGCGCAGCTTCCGCGTATTCGATGACGAATACTATATAGGCTCGGATAATGCGGGCCTCTTCTACTACAACGGATCCACATGGACGCAGTACTGCGGTCCTGGCGGACCTTGTCCCACAAGTAATCGAGTGCTCAGTGATTCGTCCCACGATGTATGGGACACCTTGGTCGGCGACGATGGGAAACTCTATGTCGCCGGAGCCTTAGCGTTCGACGTGGCGGATCCCGTGGGCCCTGGCGATTGGGGCACCACCTCCTCTTCCAACTGGAATCAAATCACCACACAGTCGGCAAGCACGGGTGGCTTCAAACTCGCCTATATCAATCACACAATGTACGCCACTTACCAGAGCGGCTGCGGGGGCGTGGTGTGCCATGGAAAATTTGAGACCGGCAACGGCACTAATATCGTGGGCAATCTCCGGCTACCGGTGGGATCGAGCAGCTTCCTCTCCACTTCCGTGCAGGTGTATTCCGATCCCGGCTGCGCCAATCCCCTGCGCTCCTATGACTTCCCCAACGGCCTGGGCAACGCCGCTATTTCCAAGGCCAAGCCCGTACCCCACATTTCCGTGGGTAACGGCCGACTGTTCCTCAAAGACTTCTGAAGTAAGGCACCCAATCCCTGACTAACAAACACGAGAAAATTTTTCTGACAGATACAAACACGTTTTCCTTTGACCGATTCTGAAGCAAACAGTTACGATTTTTATGTGGAGGGGGCATTCATGGAAGAAGCGTCTTCGATCATGGATTCGATCGCCTCCCTTTTTCTTCTTAAACGCGAGTAGACAAGATGTTCCTACTCGCTTTTTTCATTCTAACTTCCGCCGCCAGCGCCACCACTTTTGGGCCGATTCCCGTGGTTGTGCAGGCCCAGCAATCGCAGTATGTGGTCCGCGGAAAAATCCTCGGCGCTTCCTGGACGAAGGAGGCTCCGGACACCCGCCGCCCCTATACGTATTGGAAGGTCGCGATCGCCGAGCAGCTGGTGGGCGACGCTCTGCCCTCAGAGATTGAAATCCGCCAGCCCGGGGGCGAGCTCGGCGGCCTAGGCTACCATGTGGCGGGCACGGCCGACTTCAATCCGAACGAGGACGCCTTCCTCCTGCTGCACGATACGGACGAACATCCGGGCACCAAGGAGGTGGTGGGTTTGGCCAGCGGCAAGTACCGGGTGACCAAAGGGCCCGGAGGCAAACCCATCGTGGAGAGCGGACTCGGACTCACGGTAAAAGGTGCCGATGGTCAGCCGTTCAGTCCGGAAGAGTTCACGGCCCTGATGCGACGAGTGCAGGACCGAAAGACGACGGCCGAGGACCAGAGCATTTTTGTCAATAAAACGCCGGTGCATGAGCGGGAAGAAAATCTGGCACAGCAGGAAGCAGAGAAAATCAGTGCTCCGTCACGCAAGCTATCATCGTCTGACAAGTCGGAATCCGCTCCGGTGATCAGCCCGAATCCGGTACAGGAAAGCCCTGCCGAAACCGAAGAGTCCAGTACGGGACCTTCGGTAAATACCTGGGCTCTCGCCGCCGGAGCGCTGGTCGGTTTCCTCCTCGGAATCTACCTCTTTCTCCGCCGGCGCTGAGTTCTCCGAGGCTTCCGCCTTAGGGAGCCTTCCGGATGCTTGGGCGTGCCTTTTTCAGCCTCCTTCTCTTTTTCAGCTTTAGCCAGTCCACGCTCGCCTACGTGCGCACGATGTCGGTCTCGGGCCGCCCGCTCTTCTGGCCGAACCCGGCGATCACCTTGCTGGGCAATCCCTTGAATAGCAGCGGCCTCGGCCAGGCACAGACCACCACGCTTCTGGGGAATTCATTCAGCGCCTGGCAGCTTCCGAACACCAAGGTGAACTTCACCTTCTCGCAAAACGCAGCGAATCCCGCCGACAGCGGCATCAACGGCATCAACAGCATCTACTTCGCTTCGGCCGGCGGCCGCACCATGGAATGGGGGGTGGTGGCGCTCACAGAGGTGCTTTACTTCGTTTCGAACGGGCAGATCACCGAAGCCGATATGGCGTTCAACGACAGCCAGTTCCGCTTCACGGCCACCGAGGGGGATACGGGGAAATCGATCGGCGGGCGCACGGCGATCTACCTTCCCGACGTCGCCACGCACGAAACGGGTCACGTACTCGGCCTCGACCACGGACTGGTGAACAACAGCAGCCTGATCTACACAGCCTTCAACGGCCAGTTCACTCCGTCGAACGACGACAAGAACAGCATCCTGACGATCTATCCCACCAACCCCTCGAATGGAGGAGCGCTCAGCGGGCTGGTGATGGGCACGAAGGGCGGCATCTTCGGCGCTCATCTAACAGCCATCAACCTGGAGAGCGGAAAGGTGGAGGCGGGAATACTGTCGGGGGCCGACGGAAGTTTCCGCATCGGGGACATTCCCGCGGGAAAATATGCCGTGATGATGGAGCCCTTCGGCACGGGAATCTCGTCCGTTTCTTCGTACTACAAAAATGTGGACCACCATTTTTGCGGATCTTCCCCCTTCCGCCGCCGCTTCTACTCCTCCTGCAACTCCCAAGGGATTGTTTCCGTGCTGGATCTCTCCCCTGGCGCCAACCTCCAGCTGGGCACTCTCGCCCCTTCTTGCAGCTCGATGGGAAATCCCGGGGGCCCGCCGAACAGCATGCCCAACGCCCGGGAGCTGCCAAATACGGGAGGCGCGGGCTGGGGGATGCTGCGTCCCGGTGAAACGCACTACTACGTGGTTCGCGGCGTGAGCGGACAGCTCAGCGCGCGCGGCCTCAGCTACTCTCTTTATTCGCCCGTGGACATCCGTCTCAAAATCCTCGATAGCAACGGCAATGAAGTGGCGGGCGCAGTGAGCGAAGACAATGTGCAGAATCCCGGGCCCGGAGGCGTAATCAACTACGACTCTTCCGCCTCGGCGAACGTGGGCGCGGGCGACTACTGGGTGCAGGTGAGCAGCGGCGGCTCACGAATTTCCGCCTCGAAGTTTTCCGCGGGCTACGACCTGCTCGACTCCGAAGGCCACTATCTGCTCGCCCTGGCAGTGAACGGCAACATCGCTCCCACTGGACCCACGGACATGTCGAGCTGTGTGACGGTAAAGAACATCTCCCAGTCCGCAAGTTTCAAGGAATACGCGAGCGATAAAGACGACAAAAGCCGGGTCGCAGGCTGCGGAAGCCTGAACTCCGGGAGCAATGGACCCCTCTCCGGCGGAATGATGCAGGTTTTTCTGACCGCTCTGGCCCTGCATGCCCTGCTTCTGGCGCAGCGATTCCGGGCTGGCCTTGTGCGCAAACGCCGTTAACGTTACACTTTATAGTATGAAACTGACGTTCTTACCCGCAGCGGTGTTCTTATTCCCCTACCTGGCCAGTGCCTTTTCCCCGAGCGAAGTGATTCCGGCGGAACAGGTGAAGCGAAACGTATATGTGAGCGACTCGGTGATCAGCGGGGGGGATGCACAAGCCAATGCAGTGATCCTCAGCGGTGTGCGCTGGGCGAAGAATCCAGCGGGTTATGAGCGCCTGGTAGTCGATCTGGCGGGCGAAGGCAGCGGCTGGGAATCCAAGGCGCCCCCCTACTTCCAAGTGGGACATGACAGCCATGCCAATGCCATCAACCTCAGCATCCATGGAGTTTCCCAGCGTGCGGTGAGCGGAAGCAATGTGACCAAGGCCGTTTCCCGCTCCAGCCTGATCGCCCAGGCATATATGGCCCCGAGCTATGAAGGCGATCTGGCCGCCCTTGAGTTCAAGACCCGCGCTCCCGTGGACGTGGAATCCTTTTATCTGGTGAACCCCCCGAGGATCGTGATCGATGTTCGGGCGAAGCGCTAAATCCGCGCTTCTCCTGATCGCGCTCGCTTCGACCCCAGCCTACGCCAGGAAGCAAAACTTCACTTCCGGTTCCGCCTTCGGTGTCGGCCTGATCGCCGGCCTGGAACGGGTGCCTCGCAACGATTTCACCGGGGGCACCCAGGCCACCAATTCCAATTACGGCCGTTACTACGCCTTCGAGCCTTTCTTCGACCTGCTGAACCTCCAGCTCCGCCTGCATGGCGGCTGGCATTTCTACCCCGAGGTCGGCGGATCGGGTACCGACGGATACGGCACCTTCGTGGAGAAGAGCGACGCGGGCAGCTTCGACTACGGAGCGCGCCTGCTCCTCTCGCCCTGGATGAGCAGCTCTTTCCACCATCGTCTTTACTTCGTGGCCGGCGTGGGCATGTCCAACGTGAAGCTGAAGAACTCGCGCACCTACACCAGCGGCGGCATGTTCGACCAGACCAATACAGAACGCCTGGAAGCCTCGGGAACGGAGCTGAACGGCGGAGTGGGCTTCGAGTTTTTCCTGGTGCAGAACTACTCGCTTGCGCTCGAGTTCGGCTACGCCAGCCGAAAGGCCGATCGGTTCACCTACAAATCCACCACCGACGTTACGAGAGCTCCGCGCTCGGAGTCCGACGTGGCTTTGCAGCCAGACGGCACCTCCAAGGGCTTTCATGTCTGGTCGCCCTACTTCCAGCTCGCCCTGAATTTGAATCTTTAAAAACTATAAGCCGGCCCCTTTGCCTGTTGATGGACGGGTTTAGTAGAGGCCCCGGGCAATTGCAGGTGACTTAGGCTATTTTCTGGCCCAGGTGTCGGTTGTGGTAGTGGGCGTAGATCATGAGGTGGGCCCTCAGGCGGTCGATTCTTTTGGTGGTGCACCAGGTCTTTCGAAATAATCGATTCACATTCGCGCGAAACATCGCGCACGTATGGTTGAGGCTGAAAAGAGGATCAAACTTCACCTTCTTGAGCTCTCCCTGACCCCCTTGGGCGCCCCTCTTTCCTTCATAGGTTTTGTGCAGGGCTTTTGGAAAATGCG
>DATBTF010000089.1:0-7977 GCA_036559405.1 Bdellovibrionota bacterium | reverse complement strand
GGAATTTCCGGCGGTTCTTCAGTTTATCCCGGCTGCGGGCGATACTATATTGTTGATCTTTTGGACATACGCCTAAGCCATGAACAAGAAATTCACCAAAGAACATCCTCTCTATGTGCTCAGCATTGGCACGAAAATCCTTGTGAAGGACGTGATGGACCAGTACCTGCGCACCCTAGGCGAGGTGAAAACCTATTACGCTTCAAAGCTGACGAGCGCGGTGGAGAGCTACCACGAAAAAAAGCCTGCGGTCATTTTCTGTGAGCACAGCTTTCCCGAGGGCAGCGCCCTGGAATTCATCGAGGCGATCGGCGGCCTCGACTCGGCAGCCGATCGCTATTTTGTTTTAGCCACTGAAGCTTCTTCGGACTCGCTTGTGTCTTTGGCAATGGAAAAGGGCATAGACGAAATTCTGGTTAAGCCTTTTGCCACGGAAGACATTCTCCAGATCATGGACCGTTATCTCGAAAAACGGGACACATGTAAGCAGGATTGGGTGCAGGAGCTGCGTGTTGCGAAGAAGTCTTTCGTAGAGAAACGTTTCCAAGAAGCGGAAGAGCTCTACGGTGCCGCAGCAAAAAAACATTGGCAGAGCGCAAACGTATTGCTCGACTGCGCGGAGTTTTTTCTTCTACGCAACCAGCCCCAGAAGTGTTTGCCGCTCATGGAAAAAGTTCTGCAGGACTCTCCAGACCACGTGCGCGCACTTCATATTTATGGCTGCGCGCTAAGGCGCGTGGGGCGCCTCGCTGACGCCGCCAAACAGCTGAGTCGCGCCAATAACGCCAGTCCCCTGAATTCGATCCGAAACGTGGAACTCGCGGAGACTTATATCGCGATGGCGGAAGAGCAAGTAGGCGTAGCGCTCAAATCCGATAGCGAAAGCGCGAGTCTAATCATGAGGCGAGCTCAGTATCTGTTGCTTAGGAAAGATTTTGCCTCACTTGTGACGTATCTGGATTCCAAGCGGGCCTACCTATCTGAGGCCGCGAAGAAAGAGGCGGAAGCCTATACTGTCCTGGCGAAAAAGCTGGGTGGGTTGAAGTAACTAAATCCCGAGAATTTTCCGCGCCTCGTCTGGATTCGCCACTTCTCTCTGCAGCATTACCGAAAGCTCCGCGATCCGTTTCACCAGCTGCGCATTACTCTGGGCGAGCACGCCTTTAGAAAAATAGACATTGTCTTCAAAGCCCACTCGTACATGGCCGCCGCTCACGATCGCGAGGGGGGCTACTTGCAATTGATGGCGGCCGATCCCGGCCACAGCGAAGGTGCAGCCGGCCGGCAGTTTGGATCTCAGATAAAACATATTCTCCGGCGAGCCAGAAAGGCCGTGCTTCGTTCCCAACACAAATTGGAAATGTGCAGGCGCGGGAACCAGGCCCGAGTTCACCAAGGTGACGCCGTATTCCAGCATGCCCAGATCATAAACCTCGATCTCCGGCTTGATCTTCAGCTTCTTCATCTCATCGGCGAGCGCGGCAATGTCTTTGGGGAGATTTTCGAAAACTTCATCGCCAAAATTGATGGAACCGGCATTCAGAGACGCCATTTCCGGTTTCAGTTTCAGGGGAGCGATGCGTTCGCTCACGGGGGTGCCTACAGCGCCGCCCGTGGAGAACTGCAGGATCAGATTGCATTTGGCACGGATGAGTTTACTGACTTTCTCAAACAGCTCGAGCGATTGGCTGGGTTTGTTACTTTTATCGCGCACGTGGAGGTGCACGATGGAGGCGCCGGCCTTCCAGCACTCAAAAGCGGCCTCGGCCTGTTCTTCGGGGGAACAAGGCAGGGCAGGGTTCATTTCCTTGGTGGTTTCGGCTCCGGTGATGGCGGCGGTGATGATGAGCTTGCTCATAGATCCATAAATCCTCAATTTGCGTCCGCGGTCAACGGATAATCCCGTTCACCAGGGTATAAAGAGCTTTGGGAAGGTGTTCGAGCTGGGCCACGCGCACAAATTTTCCGCGTCCAATGCGTGCGAGGCTCCGGCAGAAGCGGGGGCTCGACCAAGGGTTGCCCGTCTGTACTACATGGAGACGCGGCAGACGCGGCACCACATGCTCAGGATTCTTGCCGGCGGTGTAGCGGCCGTCGGTCATCAGGATCACGGCCTTCTTGGGCAGCTTGCCGGAGGCGGCCTGCTTTTCGGCCATTAACAGTCCTGCCTCGATATTGGTGAGTCCGCGAGCGGGAACTTCCATGAACTTTTCCAAAACGTTATCAAGATGCGCCCGCTGGCCCAGAGGCTTCAGAAGGTTCGCATCGGACTCGAAGGCGATAACACTATAGTCTTCGGGTTCGAGCTGCAAAGCCAACACTGCCAGCGCCACCGCGGTCAACGCAAGCTTGCGGCCGGTCATGGAAAGCGAGGTGTCGATGCAGATGATCACCTCGGCGCGCCGGGGCTCGCGCTTCTCCACCATCAGATTTTCCAGCGAGGGATCTTCTTCGAGCGTGCTTTCGAGATCGAACTCGTCCTGCGGGTGGCTGTTCCACGGAACATTTTTCAGCTCGTAGGGCTTTTGCACTGCGCCCATGGTGGCCAGCGCTTTCTGAATGATGGCGCGGATCGCGGATGCACGCACCTTAGCGCGTTTCACCTCATCGAGGCGTTTCTTGATCTCGTGGTAGTGGAGTGCTTGATCCCAGCCGGTGTTGGAAAGGTTTTCGACCGCGCCGTCGCCCTCTTCGGTGATGGCTTCGGGCGGGAAAAATTTTATCTCAGGTTCTTTTTCGGGATCCGGTACGGGCAAGTCCCCGTACTCAAGCTTCAGTGGCTTGGCGTCCTGCTTTTTTTTTTGGCTTGCTCGGCTAGGCTCTCGAGGGAATTCTTCATTCCTTGCTCGATGCCTTCTTCGCTCAGCTCCACTCGAGTTGGGAGTGCAATCAATGCTGCGCGAAGAAAATCTTCCCATCCGCCGCCCATGCTTTGAGCCACGTCGTAAAGGCTGATGCCGGCGCGGATGCTGGCACCGCGTTTGAAAAGAGGTGAAGAGCGCGTGCCGCGGACGAGTTGCAGGCTCCATTCCAGGAGCTCGGGCTTGGCCTTGCTCTTCTCCTGGAAGGAGGTGGCGCCCTTGAGAATGTCGCGTTCGTCCTGCTCATTTTGATAGCTCAGGCTGATCAGCTCAAAGCGGTCAAGCAAGGCTTCGCTGAGATGGCTCGTGGCCACGAACTCACGCGGATTCTGCGTGGCGATCACGGTGAATCCGGTTTTGGCCTCGAGCATGCCGATGCGTGGCACTTCAATGCGCCCCTCGTCGAGGGCAGGCAGCAAGACGTTCTGCACGCCCTCCGGCATCCGGTTCAGTTCGTTGATGAAAAGAATGGCGCCAGTACGCATGGCCTCTGCCAGAGGACCATCGAAATAACTTTCCTTGCCATAGCCTTTTTTCAGGACAGTGGGCGGATCAAACCATCCTGTAAGCTTCTGCTCGGTATAACGGGAGTCGCCATCCACGCGCACAACTTTTTTCCCGAGCAGCTCAGCCACATTGGACACGAGAAAAGTCTTTCCGACACCCACGGGGCCCTCGAGTAGTACGTGCTTTCCAGCGCGGACGCAGTGGACGAGGCTCTCGACTTCAAAGTCGCGCCCTACAAGACCGTAGTCTTTGTGCAGGGCCGACTGGATTTGTGTGAGGCTGCTTTCGGCCTTCACTTTTTCTCCTTCTTCGCCGCTTTCCGGCGAAGGAATTCATCTAATACGTAGCTTGCCACGTGGGACGGCAGCGTACCAGGGCCAAATCCCGCATCGAGACCACATTCGACAGCGATTGGATGGTTCAGCCGCGGTCCTCCGCAGACGAAGATGAAGTGATCACGCAGGCCCTTCTGCTCTGCAAGCCGCATCAGCTCTTTAAGGTTGTCGATGTGGCAATCCTTCTCATCCACGATCTGGCTTACGAGAATGGCATCCGCCTTTTCTTTGATGGCGTAGTCGAGCAATTCCTCGTTTAGCACCTGGGCGCCCAGATTGCGCGCATCGTATCCGGAGTAACGCTCCAAGCCGTAGTCGCCCTTATAGCCCTTCATATTGAAGATCGCGTCGATGCCCACGGTATGGGCGTCGAAACCCGTGGTGGCGCCGACAATGATGATCTTGCGGCCCACTTCTTTTTTGATGATGTCGTTGATTTCGTAGAAGCTCTTGAACTGCGCTTCTACCTTCAGCACGTGGATTTTTGTGTAGTCCACGGCATGGTCCATGGCCCCGTAGCAGACGTAGAAGCTGAATCCCTCAGAGGGTTTCTCCATGGCCACCACTTTGATGTCATGGAAGCCCATCTTGCGCATCAATTCCCGCGCGGCCTCTTCTGCCTCCGGGGACGGATTCACCGGTAGGGTGAAAGAAACCTGTGCGCGGCCATCGTTCATGGCGTCGCCGTAAGGACGGAGGTTTTTAAGATCGACCGGCTTAACAGAAGGATGATCGGGGGCCCCGTAGGGAAGGAACTTATTTTCCATAGTCCTTCCTTTCGAGCTGGTCGAGAAACGGGTTCAGATAGCCGTCGCTGCGCTTGAAGACGCCTTTGTATCCTTTGCCGCCGTCGATCTTGCGGCTCACTTCCGCAAAGCACTTTCTTTCAATCGCGGCGAAGAGGCCCACCTTGTCGATGTACTTGAGCAGCTTGAGCGAATCGTCGAGCACCTTCTGCGCCCATTTTTCGATCTTGCCGTTTTTCTTATAGATGAGCTCTTCTCCGAGGTGCTCGGCGCCGCCGAAGATGTAGTTCGTGCTCTTGAGCGCCATGAAGCGATCACCCAATAGGGGTGTGTGAATGGCCTCGGTTGGCATGCCCAGGAGATGGATGCCCTGGTTCGTCAGCACGCTCACCAAATTGAAAATGGCGTCGTATACGTGGCTGAAGAAGATGTCGCCCTCCATGTGGCGGGTCGGCGGCATGTATTTCAGCGGCGCCTTGGGGAAAATGTCCCGGGTCATCTGGGCGCGGGCGATCTCAAGCAGGATCACATCAGGATGGAAGGGATTCATCTCCATCGCATGACCGAGACCCATGAACTCTTCCTTCATATTGGCGTCGAGTGCGAAGCGTTCATTGATGAACTGTGAGGACAAAACCTGATGCCCGTTTTCCACGGCATCGGCGGTGGTGAGGTAATTGTCTTCACCGGTATTGATGTAGATCTCGGAGAGCGCACAAACCAGGCGGGAAAAATGCTGATCAATCAGGGTGCGCATCATGTTGATGTCGCGGAATAGAATCCCATAGAGCGAGTCGCAAAGCAGAAAATCCAGGCGTTCCTGTGCCGCCACGGTGGCGATCTCGGGCATGCAAAGACCTGACGAGTAATTCGTAAGGCGGATATAGCGGCCGAGCTTCGTGCTTTCTTCGTCGAGCGCCTTGCGCATTATGCGGAAGTTTTCCTGCGTGGCGTAGGTGCCGCCGAATCCTTCGGTGGTGGCGCCGTGGGGCATATAATCCAGCAATGACTGCGCGGTGGAGCGGATCACGGCGATCACATCGGCGCCGGCCTGTGCGGCGGAGCGAGCCTGCACCACGTCTTCGAAAATATTTCCCGAGGCCACAATCACATACTTCACTGGCGGCTTCTTGAAGGAGCGGTCTTGCGGGTCATGGAGGCCCTTAATCAACTTGTTCCGCTCTTTGCGCCTGGCCACGAGCCTCGCGAGCCCTTCTTTGGCCAGAGCCTTGGCCTTTTTCTCTACATCTGCACTCTTGTGTTGGGGAAGCTTCGCCAGGCGAAACGTTCCGTTCGAATTCACGAGCTCTTCGGCCACCTGCGTGGGGGTCATGTTTTTTTCCAGGCAGGCGTTGGCCATCCAATAGCTTACGCCGCGGGAAAGGGCATCGTCTTCCTGGAGCTGGTCCACGATCACGTTGGCTAGCGGGTAGTACTGCTTGATCTTGGGGTTGAGATAGGCGCCATCGATTCCCATCAAGCGCACGCAGGAGCGCTCCTGGGCCACGGTACTGTGGGCGTCGATCATTTTGCGAACGTCTCTGGAGACCTTTACGGCGATCTTGCGACAGGCGGCGATTTTTTTCCGGTCAAGAGCGAGCTTCATACAGGGATTGTAGGATTGTACGAAGCTCTTTGCTCTCCCGCAAGATGTCGAGGGTAAGGGCGGCATGTCCCTCGGTATAGCCGTTTCCGATCATCAGCTGCACGTCGGCGCCCACGCCCTCGGCCCCGAGAGCGGCGGCCGGGAAGCTGGTGGCCATGCTGAAGAAATAAACCGTGCCTTTGTTGCGTGTAGACAAAATGCACGCCATCTCCGTGCCGGCGACGTTCGCCACATTGATCACCAGATCAGCGCCTTCGCCGCCGAAAGCGGAGCGGATTTTTTCCGAGGCTTCCACGGCGTTCTGCGCATTGCCTTGGATCACTTCGTCCACAAACGAAAGCTTCCGAAGGCGCTCGCAGGCAGCGTCGGAGTATTCGAAGCCCACCACTTTGCCCGATTTTCCCGCTTTTTTCTTGGCTTCATACAGGCAGAAGAGCCCGCTCTTCCCGCCTCCGCCCACCACGGCCACCTTCATGCCCGGTTTCACGAGCAGCGCCGTCTGTGCCGGCGCCCCACAAACGTCCAAGGCGGCGAGGGCCAGGCCCTCATCGATATCAGAGGGCAGCTTCGCAGCGATCCCGCTATTGAAGAGAATCGCGTGGCCTTCGACCTCCACCCGCTCGATCTCCGGGAGCACTTTTTTCAGCTTGGTGATCTTGAGGGGAGTCAAAGTCAAGGACACGAGGGTGGCCACGCGGTCCCCGGCCTTGAGCTGCATCAGATCCGGATTGGATATTTTCTTTCCCACTTCTTTCACGGTGCCGATCAGCATGCCGCCGGAGCCGGTCACGGGATTCTGCAGCTTGCCTCGCTCCTTGATTACGGAGAGGATCGCCTCCCCTGTTTTCGCGGGGTCTTTGCCATTCGCAGAATAGAACTGGTGGAAGCTCGCGGAATCGACATTGAGCGAGGAAACCTCGATCAGGATTTCCTCCGGCTCGAGCGGCAGATCGGCGCGGATGCGTTTGGCTTGCTGGGGAAGCGAATCGGCGGGATCGATTACTCGGTGCAGGCCGAGGTGTTTCTTGGGATCAACGCCGGGCACGTTCGGCCTCGCGCACGCGGTTCTCGGCGATGCGGTTCGCCACGAGGTTCGTGGGCTGGCGGTCGCTCTCGGATACCTGAAGGATATTTTTGATCGTGTCGTAGATCTTGTCCACGTGGGCAGTGGCTTTCTTGAGGTCGTAACCGTCACGCTCGTAGCAGATGTTGATCACTCCGCCAGCGTTGATAGCGTAGTCCGGGGCGTAGAGAATGCCGCGCTTCAGGAGATCTTCCCCGTCTTTTTCCGTGGCAAGCTGGTTGTTGGCGGCGCCGGCGATCACCTTGCACTTCAGGCGCGGGATCGTCTGCGGATTAATGATGGCGCCAAGCGCGCCAGGGCTGAAAATATCGCAGGCAGTGTCGTAAATCGTTTCCGGATTCACGATCTGCACTTGGTATTCTTTCTTCGCGCGGTTTTCGGCCTCGGGATTGATGTCGCAGGCGGAAACTCTGGCGCCCTCCTGATGTAAGTATTTCAGAAGATAGTAGTTCACTGCGCCTAAGCCCTGGAGAGCGATGTGTAACCCTTTGAGGGATTTCTGCCCGAAGGCTTTTTCCGCGCAGGCAAGCATGCCCCGATAAACGCCGAGAGCGGTCATGGGGGAGGGGTCGCCACTGGAGTTCGCTTCCCCGGCGATACCTAATATATGAGAGGTCTTGCCTTTGATCACTTTGAGGTCGGCCGAATCAATGCCCACATCTTTGGCGGTGATATAGCGGCCCTGGAGGGTTTCCACGAACTCGCCAAAGCGCTTCAGGAGCTCCGGGGTTTTCTGGGAGACGTCCCCGATGATGATGCTTTTGCCCCCGCCCAAGGGCAGGTTTGAAATCGAATTCTTATAGGTCATGCCCTTGGAGAGGCGGAGCACGTCCGTGAG
>DATBTF010000088.1:0-4386 GCA_036559405.1 Bdellovibrionota bacterium | reverse complement strand
CCGCCGCATCGTTCACCGACTGCTCCGTGATGGAGGTGATGATCTCTCGCTCCCTGGCTCCCAGGGGCGCTTCCTCTTCGAGCACGTCGCAGATCGTTTGGCGCAGGATGTGGTATTCGAGGATCAGGCTCTCGATCGTATAATTCTTCATCGCCGCACGAGACTCACCATGCACTTTCGCATACTTGAAAAAAAGTTCCCGCTCAAACGTGGTCTGTTCCGTGGATTTCACAGGGCTCACTGAAAGTGCCTCGGCGATATTGTCCAGGAATCCCTCGAGGGAATTGCGGAGCGCGAGCGTACTGTGATTCAGAGTCGCCGATATCTCTCCCTGGGCCCGCTCGAGCCACTGCTGCATGATCTTGCGTTTACTCAATTTCAGCCGCTCACTGGTTTCGTTCTGCATCTTCCTCCCATAGCATACAATCCAAACTCGAACTGATTCGGCACCGGTTTCAAGAGAACACAAGTCCCGCGGCTTACCACCGTGGCGATATTGGGGAGTCTGCGGCGTAAATGTAGTTAATTTCATAAATAAATTGGACTTAATTAACGCTAAGAGCTAAACGTCCCACACCCCTCCGCACGCTCAGCTCCCAAAGGAAAATTATGGACCCCGCACGCAAGTTCGCTGCTCAAGGCCCCAGTGGTGCTTTTCCGCAGCAGAGATCGATTTTCGTGATTGACGACACGCCAGAAGCGCTGGACCTCTATCGCACGGTCTTCGAGATGGAAGGCTACGAAGTTCATACAGCCTCAAACGGAAATGATGCCTTGGCGATGCTTTCGCAAATCGCTCCGCCTTCCCTGATTCTGTCCGACATCCGCATGGGGGAGATGTCGGGCCCGGAATTCCTCGTTGTGCTGGAGAGGGATTTTCCAGACATTTTTGCCCAGGTCCCTGTAGTGTTCTTGACGGGACTCAGTGTAGTGCCCGAGACCAAGGCCGCCAGCGTGCTCCACAAGCCGGTAGACATAAATGAATTGCTGGAGTCCGTGGACCGCTTGATCAAAGCGAGCGCCAATCGCCGCACCACCGGCACCAAGGATTCCGGCGAAGATCCAGGGAACCTGCTATAGTTCGGGAAACCATGATGGAGCTTGACCCGAAGTGCCAAAGAGCAAGAAATCTCGACGAAAGGTTCCCCGCTCCCGAAATACTCCCCAGCCCTTACGAATTGTTGGAATAGGCGCGTCGGCTGGCGGTCTCGAAGCCGTGAGCCAGCTGCTCACTCATTTACCACCGAATACCGGTATGGGTTTCGTTCTGGTGCAGCATCTCGAACCTACCCATGCCAGCATGGCCGCCGATATCTTCGCCAAGAAGACCGCAATGCCGGTGGCCGAGGTAAGGGACCGCATGCGGATCGAGCCCAACCGGATCTATGTGATCCCCCCGAACAGGGCGCTCACGATCCAGAAGGGCATTCTGAGACTACGCGCGCGTGGCACCGGGGATGGAACGCATTTCCCCATCGACGCCTTTTTCCGGTCGCTGGCAGCGGAGGAGCAGACGAGGGCCGTGGGAATCGTGCTTTCCGGCACGGGAAGCGACGGCACCAAAGGCCTGGAAGCAATCCAGCTCGAAGGCGGAGCCACCATTGCGCAGTTGCCCGCTTCCGCCAAGTATACGGGGATGCCACAAGCGGCGATCGCCGCGGGTGTGGCAGACACGGTATTGTCTCCCGAAAAAATCGCGCGCGAGCTGGTGAAAATCTCCCGCCGACCCCCTTCCGCATTCCGGCCTGCGAGCAAGCGGACACGTGCCGCCGCCGCCATTCCCGCCCACGATGAGCTTTCCCGCATCTTCGCCACCTTGGGCGCGAAAATGCACATGGACTTCAGCCAGTACCGGAAGAGCACACTGAAAAGGCGCCTTGCCCGCCGTCTGTCGATGACGAAAAAGAAATCGCTGAAGGAATATGGGGAGTATCTGGCTGGCAATCCGGAAGAAGCAAAGCTTCTGGCCGCTGATTTTCTGATCAATGTGACGGAATTTTTCCGCGACCCGAATGCGTTCCAGGCCCTGACCCGCAAAGTTTTTCCTAAGATTTTGAACCGCAAAGATCGCAATGGTCCGCTCCGCGTCTGGATTCCGGGCTGTGCGACGGGTGAAGAGGCGTATTCCGTGGCCATGGCGCTGCTCGAATGCCTCGACCAAAGAACGGGACCGGCCCCCATCCAGGTTTTTGCCACCGATCTCAGTGATGTGGCCGTGCAGAAGGCCCGAGCGGGCGTCTATCCGGAAAGCATTTCGGCCAATGTTTCTCCTCAGCGCCTGAAACGGTTTTTTTCCAAAACAGAGCAAGGCTACAAAATTCAAAAATTTCTGCGGGATCTGGTGCTTTTTTCCGTGCACGATCTCACCCGCGATCCTCCCTTTGCCCGCGTGGATCTCGTATGCTGCCGGAATCTTCTGATCTATTTCGAGCCGTCCTTGCAAAAGCGGGCGCTCCAGGTGATCCACTACGCCTTGAATCCCGGCGGTTATCTCTGGCTCGGGCGCGCGGAAAGCGTGGGAACCTTGTCCACACATTTTTCCGTGACCGACAAAGAGAAAAAGATTTTCCTGCGTAAGACCGTGCATACAGGGCTGCAGTTCGCTACTCCGCTGAGAAGTCTTGTTCCTGAGCGCCGGCAGGCCTCCCATCCGCTTTCCCTGCGAAATTCCGTGGACCGCGATGTGCGACGGGACGCCGAGCACCTCCTGCTCTCCACCTATGGCCCTCCTGGCGTGCTGGTGAATGGCGAAGTGAACATCGTATTTGGCTTTGGGGAGACGGCGCCCTTCCTGAAGCTATCCCCTGGCGAAGCAAGCCTGAACCTCTTCAAGATGGCCAGCCCCACCTTATCCAGCGACCTGCGCATCGCGATTCAGCAGGCCAAGAAAGCCAAGGCGCCGGTGCGCAAAGAAAATCTCAGCTTGGATGATGGGAAGAAGCGGGATTTCTCCATGCTGGTAATCCCGCTGAAGCCGGACCGCACCAATAAGGAAGAGTTCTTTCTGGTTTGCTTCGAGGCGGGGCGGAAAGAGCCGGTACAATTCCTGGAAACTGCTGATCGCCCGGGGGCGAAGCGCTCCCTCGAGATTACGCTGCTTAAACAAAGACTGGCGGAGGCGAAGGCCTATCAGCAGGCGCTGATTGTGGACTTTGAGGCAGCCCAGGAAGAGCTCACTTCCACGAACGAGGAAATGCAAAGCACCAATGAGGAGTTCCAGAGCACGAACGAGGAGCTGGAAACAGCCAAGGAAGAGTTGCAGTCGGCCAACGAAGAACTCACCACGGTGAACGACGAACTGCAATCGCGGAACAGCGACCTGGGCCTGCTCAATAACGACCTCACCAACCTCTTGAGCACCGTGGACTTCGCGATTGTTATGGTGGACCGCTACTGCAATATCCGCCGCTTCACTCCCATGGCTGGCAAGCTCATGAATCTCATCGCCGGCGATGTAGGCCGCCCCCTCGGCGACATCACGGCTCAGTTTGACGTGGATCTTACCAGTCTTGCCGCGGAAGTGATCGAAAACGTCGCCAGCAAGGAAATGGAGATCAAAGACCGCCACGGCCGCTGGTACCGCCTGCAGCTGCGCCCCTACAAAACCGCCGATAATCATATCGATGGTGCTGTTGTTGCCCTGGTGGACATCGACGCACTCAAGCGAGCCTTGGAGAGAAACCAAACCGCTCTTGACTACGCCACGGCGGTGGCCAATACAGTGCCGCTTCCCCTCCTGGTGCTCGACAGCGACCTGCACTTTCGTTCGGCGAACCGCTCATTTCTCGAAAAATTCGGCGGATTACGGGCCGCCGTGGAAAAAGACATATTCGCAATATTCAGCCAGCCAGGCGACACCAGCCTAAAGGCTGCGCTCAATCGCGCTCTCCAGAACCCGAAAAGTGTCGAGGCGCTGGAAATCGAAGTGCAGCCTCCCGGAATGCGCCGGCTCAATCTCATGATCTGCGCCAAGCGCATCAAATGGATCGGGGAAGCGGGAGACGCCGTCCTCATGTCCATCGATGACATAACAGAGCGCAAAGATCTACTGGAGAGAGAAAAAGATGCGCGGCAGGACGCCGAGCGGGCCAACCGAATTAAAGATGACTTCCTGGCAACTCTCTCCCACGAGCTGCGCACCCCCCTCAACTCGATCCTCTCCTGGTCCCAGCTGATCCAGAAAGTGAAGTACGAGCCACAAAAACTGCAGCATGGGATTGAAACAATCGAGCAGAGCGCGCGAACGCAAGGCCAGTTGATCGACGATCTGCTCGACGTCTCGCGCATCCAGTCGGGTAAGCTGGCGCTGAATTTCGCTGAGTTTGACCCCAGCGAAGCCATAGCCGCTGCGATGGAATCCGTGCAACTGATGGCGGAGAACAAACA
>DATBTF010000087.1:0-18374 GCA_036559405.1 Bdellovibrionota bacterium | reverse complement strand
GCCAAGAACATCATCGTCTCCGGCGGTACCGGCTCCGGTAAGACCACTTTCCTGAACCTGCTCGGCGGCCTCCTGCCGTCCTGGGAACGGTTAATGATCGTGGAAGACGCCTCCGAATTGCAGATCCGCTCCGAGCACGTGATCTGCTTCGAGACCAAAGCCGCCGACCACGAGGGCAAGGGTGCCCTCACGATCCGCGATCTCATCAAATCCGCCATGCGTCTGCGCCCCGACCGCATCATCGTCGGTGAGGTGCGCGCCGGCGAAGCTCTCGACCTCATCACCGTGATGAACACCGGTCACGGCGGCTCGATGGGCACCACGCACGCCAACTCTCCCATGGACGCTCTTGTACGTCTCGAGACCCTCGCCTCGATGGGCGATTCGTCTATTCCTCTGGCAGCATTGCGTAGGCAGATTGCCGGCGCCGTGCATATCGTGATTCAGGCGAAACGTCTTCACGATGGATCTAGAAAAATCACCCATGTCTCCGAAGTGCTGGGCGTGGACGACAACGGGAAATACACCACGCAGGACATCTTCAAGTTCATCCAGACCGGTATCGGCGAGGATCATAAAATCCTCGGCGAGATGCGCCCGATGGGGAATATTCCGACCTTCTTCGAAGAGATCGAAGTGAACGGCCTGCATTACGACATCAAGAAATTCGCCAAGCCCGATTCCAAGAAGCCCACGCCGAAAGAGCTGCTTGCGAAAGCCACGGCCGAGCTGAATGCGAAGCAGGGGACGAACGGCGGGCATGCTCCTGCAGCTGTGAAGCCGGCTGCGGGCGCACCTCCCGCGGCGGGAACCGTTTCCTTGGCACATCTTTCTCCTGCACAATTGCAGGGCCTGCAGGCCGCCGCCGCGAAGGCGAATATGCCGGTGGAAAAATATTATCAGCTCCTGCTGCAGAAGCAGAAGCAGGTGGCCGCGCAGAAAGCCGCCGCCGCCAAGCCCGCGAAAAAGCCCGAGAGCGGGGAAGCGGCGTAACGCTGTCTACTGCCCGATCGTGAATCCGATGCTGTTAGGATGTTTGTCGTCGCCCGGGAGGGCGGGGCGGGTCTTGTTCTCCGTGCGCAGACAGCCCTCGTAGCCCGTATCGCCCTGCTTGTAGATCATACCCATGGTGTCCGCGCAGGTGCCTTTGACCGCCGACTTGGGCATCTTTTTATCCGCGCCGGCCGTGGGAGAGTTTTTGTTGCGGGGGTCTTCGAAAAGCAGGCGGGTCGCGCTGCCTGGATCCTGGGTGGTCTGTGCTTTTTGTCCCGGAGGGGTGAGCTTGATGTGTTTTTTTCGGAGTTCTTCCTTGCTGGGCTTGGCGTGAGCCACGGAAATAGCGAGTACGAGAAAACAAAAGATGAGTGCGCGCATAAAACCCCCTGCCTCCATTTTCCGCAAGGGATCAGCGAGTCTCAAGGCGCGGAGCATTCTGGCGTGCTCGGCGCAGTAGCGTTTCGCTGCGCAGATAAAGAAAGGCGCCAAACCAGGCTCCACAGGCATCCGCCGCCCAGTCGCCGAATGAGGAATCGCGGCCCGGCACATAGCTTTGGTGGAATTCATCGGTAAGGGCGTACACGGAAGCGAGTGTAAGGGCGGTCCAGAAGCGCTTTTTGTGGGAGCCACGGGCCGTCGCATGCGCGCTCAGGAAGGCGAGGATGTGGTACTCGAGGAAGTGATAGATTTTGTCCTGGTTGGGAAACCACATCGGCAGCGGGATGGAGGGCTTGCTGCTGAGGTGGAAGATCAGGCCCATATAGCCCAGCACCAGAACCCAGGCGAACAGGCGGTAGCCTGCGCTCTCAAAGATTTTGCTGTTCATGCAGAGTCTTTTCGGGAAGCGCGTTTGCTTCCCGGGTCTCGGCGAGAGTGGAGAGCCGGGTCTGGAATTTTTCGAGCCGTTTGCCGCCCTCATCGTAGGAGCCCGCGGCATTGCGGATGTGCCGTCCGAGCACATTGTATTCGGTGCCAAAGCGTTCGAGCTCCCCGCTGAGCCTTTGGAGATTTTGGGCCAGCTCACGCGCATGCTGCTCGACCTTCATGCCCCGCAGTCCGAGCACGATCACCTGGAGGTAGGCGTAAAGGGAGGAGGGGGAAACAGGGATCACCCGCTTCGAAAGCAGATAGGAATAGAGATCGTCCTCGCTCTCCTGCTTCACCATGGTCTCGTAGTAGACGTTCTCGGCGGGGATGTACATCAGGGCAAAATCAAAGGTGCCTTCGTCGGGGACGATGTATTTCTTGGCGATGCTATCGGCATGGCGCTTGATGGCCGTCACGAAGGCGCGCCTCTCGCGTTTTCTGCCATCGGAATCGCTCTCCGGCAGCTGGGTAAGACGCACAAAGCTTTCGAGCGGGAACTTGGAGTCCACGCATACCTTGCCGGCGCCGAGCTCGATCAACGCGTCCACTACTTCGCCAGAACGGAAGGTGTGCTGCACGCGAAAGTGTTCAGGAGGCAAAATTTGACGAAGCAGATCCTCGAGAAAAAACTCGCCCATATTCCCGCGCAGCTTGGGGCTCTTCAGAATATCGCGAAGCTCCTGCAGGCCTTCGCCGAGGGCATAGATCCGTTTGCTGCTTTCTTCCAGCTGCCCCAGTTTTCTTTCGAGCTGGCCTACGACGGCGGCAGCATTGTCGAGCCGCTGGCCCACAGAGGTCTGGGTGTTCTGCAGTGTGGAAGAGGTTTCCTTCATCCGCTCGTTGAGCTGCTGGCTGAGGCTGGCGATTTGGTTTTGGAGAAGTTGGAGTCCCTGAGACTCACCGGAACGGCGGCGGATCAGGAAGAAAATGCCCCCGATTGCCGCGCCCGCCAGCAGTCCCCCCCAGAAATTCTGCATTACTTCTCGCGGGGCAGGGGTTGGCCCGGGTCGATCGGCTCGCCGGGGCGGAGGTCATAGACGTCTTTAATGGCGTTTTTATCGTCCATCAGCACTACGCGCGGGCGGTGCTTGGCGGCCTCTTCCCTGGTGGCATGGCAGTAGGCAATCACGATAATGCGGTCGCCCTCACTCACGAGGCGGGCGGCGGCCCCGTTCACGCACATGGTGCCTGAGCCCGGCTTCCCTTCGATTACGTAGGTCACGAAGCGGTTTCCGTTGTCGATATCGCAGACATGCACCTGCTCATGGGCAAAAATGCCTGAAGCTTCCAGTATGGATTTATCAATGGTTATGCTGCCTTCGTAGGCGAGGTTGGCCTCGGTAACCCTGGCGCGATGGATCTTGGCTTTCAGCACATTGAGCAGCATGCGATTCCCTGGTAAGACCACTGTTACGCGGAGCGTTTACCTTATATGCGTGAAATTACTCTAGTGGGATACGGAAATCAAGGAAAGGCCTGGGCCGCTAACCTGCGGGATTCCGGGTGGAAAGTGACCGTTTCCGGGCGGCCGGAGGGGCGTGGTTTAAGGGCCTCCCAGGAGGCTGGTTTTTCGACCCTAGAGGCGGGCTCTTTGCGCTCCCACAAAGGGGCTATCGCCCTCCTTCTGCCCGATGAAAGCATCCGTCCGTTTTTCGCCAAATACCTCGCAGGTGGATCCAACCGCCAGTTTCTCTTCGCGCATGGCTTCGCCGTAACCTACCAGCGGCCGGAATTCTCTTCCTCGGACGATGTGGTGTTGGTCGCTCCCAAAGGCATCGGCCAAAAATTACGGGAAAATTTTCTCGCGGGTTCAGGTGTAATGGGTGTGCTCGCCGTGGATCAGGATGCCTCGGGTACCGCTCGTAGCTTGGGCCATTCTGTTGCGGAAGGTCTCGGGCTCACACGCGTGGGCGTGATCGAAACCAGCTTTGCCGCCGAGACAAAGTGCGATCTCCTTAGCGAACAGGTGATTCTCTGCGGAGCGGTTCCGCGCCTGGTGAAAGAGACCACCGAATTCTTGGTGCGTGCGGGGATCGATCCCCAGCTCGCTTCCTACGAATGCCTCAATGAATTGAAGCTGATCGTGGACATGATGGTGGAACATGGCGTGGACGGAATGCTCGCCCGCGTAAGCACGGCCGCGCGCTTCGGGGGCGAGGAGGCTGCCGATACGATTTTGCCCAAGGGCGAGTTGCGTGAGCGTACCTGCAAGCTGTGGAATCGCATTGAGAATGGCATTTTTGCGGAGGCTCTTGCCACGCATCTTGAAAATAAAAGAACTCTGATTCTGGAAAAGGCTCGGGAGGTTTCGCCATGAGCGTGCAACACGAAACCAAAAGGCACACACTGCGCACCTTGGGCGCGATGAAGGGCCGCGAACGCGTGGCCATGCTCACGGCCTACGACGTGGTGACGGCAAACTGCCTGGATGAGGCGGGTGTGGACATCCTTCTGACCGGGGATTCGCTGGGCAACGTGGTGTACGGCTTTGAAAGCACGCTGCCTGTGACCCTGGACATGATAGTGAGCCATACGGCGGCTGCCGTGCGCGGCTCGAAGCGTGCCTTCGTGGTGGCCGATCTTCCCTTTCTCACCTTCCAAATCTCCGCCGAGGAGGCGCTGAAAAGCGCGGGGCGCTGCTTGGCCGAGGCGGGTGCGCAGGCCGTGAAGGTGGAAGGCGCTTATCCCGAGATGTGCGAGACGGTGCGCCGCCTGGTTCTGGCGGGAATTCCCGTGATGGGCCATATCGGCCTCACGCCCCAAAGCGTGCACCAGATGGGCGGCTACTATACCCACGGCAAGACGGAAACAGACGCGAACCGTTTGCTTCGCGAAGCCAAGGCGCTCGAAGCCGCGGGCTGCTTCGCGATCGTGCTGGAATGCGTGACGGAAGACCTCGCCGCAGAGATCACGAAAAGCGTGCGCTGCCTCACCATCGGCATCGGTTCGGGGCGGGTTTGCGACGGCGAAGTGCTCGTGATCAACGATCTGCTCGGCTACAGCCCTGGTCGCGCGCCCAAGTTCGCCCGTCCGCGGATCGATTTGAAGACGTTGGTCAAACAAGCTGCCGCGGACTACGTGCGCGAGACCAAAGTTGAGTCGAGGGAGCGAGTTCCGGAGGTCACCCAGTGATCGGCGTGGTCGACATCGGCAATACGCGCACCAAGCTCGCGATCTTTTCCAGCGACGGGACGCTGAAAGCCGAAGATGCGTTTTCGACGGAAGATAATTTTCTTTCGCGTAGCAACCGTTTTTTTTCCGGTGGCCTCGAGCGGGCCGTGATCGGCTCGGTCGTGCCCCGGCTCACCCCCGCCTGGGCGGATTTTCTCGTGGGCCGCGCGGGAATCCTGCATGTGGCTGGGCATGATTCGCCCTGGGGTTTCAAGATCGGAGTGGAAACCCCCGAGAAGGTGGGAGTCGACCGTCTGGCCAACCTCGAGGGCGCGCTTTCCTTTCCCGGCGCCGTACTCGTGGTGGACGCTGGCACGGCCACCAAATTTGATCTGCTCGAAGGCGTGGCGGTACGGCAGTTTGTGGGAGGCGCCATCGCACCCGGACTGACTGTTTCCTACGATGCGATGCTTGCGAAAGCGGCGCTGCTCGGTCCGGTGGAGCTGGCCAAGCACTCGCCTGTGATCGGCTACAATACCGAGACCGCCGTTCGCAGCGGGGTTTTGCACGGCTTTGCCTCTCAGGTGGACGGAATGGTAGCGCGCGTATTCGAAGAGCGCCGCCTGCCGGCTCCCTGGGCGGTAGTGGCCACAGGCGGGAACAGCACTTATTTGCATGGCCGGGCACGTCTGATCACGCACTACCGCCCCCGATTGACGATGGAGGGACTCCATGAGCTCGCCAAGAAAGTCTAGGATCGTCCTTGGTGTCACGGGCGGCATCGCGGCTTATAAGGCCTGCGAACTCGTACGCCTCTTCAAAAAAGCCGGACACGAGGTGCGGGTGGTGATGAGCGCCAACGCCGAGCGCTTCGTGGGCCCGTTGACCTTCCATTCGCTCTCGGGCGAGCCGGTGCTGCGGTCGTTGCACAATGGCGAATACGACCTCTCCGCGACCTCGCATATCGATTTAGCCCAATGGGGCGAGCTGCTGGTGGTGGCGCCCGCGACCGCTAACTTCCTGGCGAAGCTCGCCTGCGGGATTGCCGACGATGCCCTGCTCACCGAATGCCTCGCCTATCATGGCCCGGCGCTGATCGCCCCGGCCATGAACACCCGGATGTGGGACGCGGATTCCACGCAGAAGAATCTCGAGACTCTGCGCGAGCGCGGCTACCAGTTCGAGGGACCCGTGGCCGGAGACCTTGCCTGCGGGGAGGTGGGCCTTGGCAAGATGAGCGAGCCCTCCGAGATTTTTGCGACTTCCGAGAAGATTTTGGCTCAGGGCTTGCCGCTGCTCGGGAAAAAGATCCTGGTCACGAGTGGCCCCACCCGCGCCTACATCGATCGCGTGCGTTTTCTCACCAACCGTTCGAGCGGGCGGATGGGACATGCCATCGCCGCGGCCGCCGAGAAGCTGGGCGCCGAGGTGGTGCTGGTCACAGGTCCTGTGGAGCCGCGTTTTGCTCGTCTGGATAAGGGCACGGTGGTCGAAGTGGAGACGGGCGAGGAGATGCTCGAGGCCTGCCGGACAAACTTCGCCGGCGTGAACGCTGTTTACGCCACAGCCGCCGTGGCCGACTTCCAGATGCCCGACGTTCTCGAAGGCAAGCTCCGCCGGGAGGGAAATCTGACTCTTGAATTGGAAGCATCGGTGGACGTACTGGCCGAGCTCGCCAAGCTTAAGAAAAAGGGGCAGGTGTTCGTGGGCTTTGCTGCCGAGGTGGGCGAGAGCGAAGCGGAGTTCCAGAAAGCGCGCGAAAAGATCCGCCGCAAGAGCCTCGACTTCCTGGCGCTGAACAATGTGGGACGCACCGATATCGGCTTCGACGCCGAGGAGAACGAGGTTTTCCTTTTCGAAGGCCAAACTCAGGTACGCAAGCTCGAAAAATCTTCCAAAACGCGGCTGGCGGAAACCCTGCTGCGCGAGACCCTGGGCCATGCCTAAGATTCTGCGCACTGTCGCGGAACTTCGTTCGGCTTTGGCCGAGTACCATGCGCGCGCCGAGGTGATCGGCTTTGTCCCCACCATGGGTGCTCTCCACGAGGGGCATGGAATGCTGCTCGAGCGCTGTGCCGAGGAATGCCCGGTGCGAGTGCTTTCGATCTTCGTGAATCCTACGCAATTTGGCCCTTCCGAGGACTTTTCCCGCTATCCGCGTACATTTGAAGCGGACCTCGAACTCGCGCGCTCGAAAGGCGTGCAATATGTGTTCGCGCCTTCGGTGGAGGATATTTATCCGGCGGGTTTTAACACCTTTATCGACGTGGCCGGCGTGAGCGAGCCTCTGTGCGGCGCTTTCCGGCCGGGCCACTTCCGAGGCGTGGCCACGGTAGTTCATCGTTTATTTCAGATCGTGCGCCCGCAGGTGGCCTACTTCGGGCAGAAGGATCTGCAGCAGTGCCTGGTGATCGACCGGATGGTGAAGGATCTCGAGCTGCCTTTGAAGATAGCGATCTGCCCGACGGTGCGGGAAGCAGCTGGCTTGGCGAAGAGTTCGCGGAATCGCTATCTATCGGCACAGGAGCGCGAGAAGAGCACTATCATTTGGAGAGCGATGGAGCAGGCGCGTAGGGGTTTTGAGGCGGGGGAGAGTGATGTGCAGGTTCTGTTGGGGCGGGCTTTGGATGTGATGAAGACCGTGCCGGAGTTTCAGATTCAGTATTGCGAGATCCGGTCGTTGCCGAATTTGGAGAAGATCGAACGCATCCAGGGACCTGCGGCCTTAGCGATTGCGGGATTTTTAGGGAAGACGCGGCTGATCGACAATCACATCTTCACTTGAAGGTTTACGCAATGCGACTTCGACGTCGAAGTCGCATTGCGTTGGCGCGATCCTAATCCACCCAATCCGCGATAAAAATATTCGTCTCGTGCGGCTCTTTCCCGTTTCTGTTGGAAGCCCACACCAGCTTTTTCCCGTCGGGCGAGAACATCGGGAAGGAATCAAAGGTCCCGCTGAAGGTGATCTGCTCGAGATTCTCCCCGTCCACATCCACGGCATATAAATCAAAGCCCCGCCCGCGCGGATTTTTATAATTGGATGCGAAGATCACCCGTTTGTCGTCGGGAAACATATAGGGCGCAAACGTTGCTCCCTTGAGGTGCGTGATCTGCTGCTTGTTCTTTCCGTCTTTGTCGATGAGGAAAAGCTCCAGCCATGACGGGCGATATACACCGCGCTTCAAATTCGCCACGTATTCTTTCTTCTCCGCCTCACTCTCCGGATGGTAGGCGCGGTAGATCAGGCGCTTACCATCGTGGGTGAACCAGGCGCCTCCGTCATAGCCCAAATCCGTCGTTACCCGTTTGGCCCGACCGCCCCGGGCGCTCATCAGGTACAGATCCAGGTCGCCATCGCGGGTGCTCGTAAACACCACTTCGCTCTGGTCGTCGGAGTTCGTAGCCTCGGCGTCGTAGTATCTATTTCGCGTAAGCCGCGCCAATGAGTTATCAGCCAGATTGCGGGAGTACAGCTCAAACGAAGAATAAATCGGCCACACATAGCCGTAGCTCATATCGGGCTTGGGCGGGCATTTCTTTCCGTAGTCGTGGGTGGAGGCAAATACGGCGGTGGTGGCCGCCATTCCGCGGCCCGGGCCACCGAGATAACCGCAGGTCACCCGGCCTTTGCCCGTGGAAACTTTGCGCAGATCGCTCCCGTCGGTGCGCATCGTATACATTTCGTCGCACGGATAGTCGCCGCGAGTGCTTTGGAAGATCAGCCACTCACCGTCGGAAGAGAAGTAGGCTTCCGCGTTCTGCCCCCCGAAGGTGAGCTGGCGGATGTTGTGCAAATGCTTTTCCTCGCCGGGAAACACAAGAGCGGGTTCCGCTGCCCCTGCCTTTGTCTTGAGAGATGCCGGAGCCGGCGCGCGAGGGGTGCTCTGGCAGCCGAGCAGGATGAGCAGCAACGGAAAAAGAAAACGATTCATGACGTCCTCAGGAAAGAAGAAAGCTCACGCAATAGGCCAGGCCGAACAGCAGATGCAGGAGCGCGGCCTGGGAGCGAAGCCGATAGCAGGCGGGATCGAGCGGGCCTTTGGCCAGACGCAGATCGCGTAAGGTGAAAAGGGCAAAAGGAAATGCCAGCTGGCAGAGAAGGGCAGAGGGGCCTACCAGTTCCAACGCCCAGAATGGGATCACCGTCAAAAAGGGAGCGCAAACCAGGAAGGCGTAGGCCAGCTTCGACCAGCCAAATCCGCCCACCCGGGCGATCGTGAGCACGCGAGCGATCGAATCAAAGGGAATCCGCTGCATATTTCCGGAATGCAGCCGCAGCACCACGAGGAAAGCCAAGGGCAATGACAAAACCGAAAAGCGCAGGAGGTCCGCATTCTCTGGAAAATAGAGCGCAGCCGCACCCGCTGCCACGAGCGGTCCGCTCAGCAGGAAGACAATGGGCTCGCCCAGGCCAAAATATTTGTAGTGAAACGGCCAGCCGCTATAGCTCGCGGCTCCGAATGCCCCCAGCAACCCGAGCCACAGCAGCCGCTGGCTTACGAGTTCAAGGGGCAGCTGGGTGAGCAGGGCCACACCGAGAGCGCAGCCCGACAAAAACAAAACCGCCGCCGCGAACTTCAGGTGCACCGCCGGAATCCACAGCTTCTGGATCACGCCGCTGCCGCCGCTCTGGCCCGGATTGTCCACGCCGCGGAGATGATCTTCGTAATCGCCCCAGAGGTTGCAGCCGAGATGGATCAGCGCCACCGACGAGAACAGCAGGATCGTCAGCGGCCAGGGAGTGCCCGCACCCGTACGCAGGTGCGCGCAGAGCACGAGCAAAAGGGGAAGCAGGCTGATGGTGAGGTAGGGCAGGCGGAAGGCCGTGAGCCAGCGCCACAGCAGATTGGGCCGCGTCCATTCCGACACGGGGATCAGCTCTACCAGAACCTTGGGCTCGCGCTCCGAAGCTTCAGGAAGCACCGACGAGCGGAAGCGGCCCTCGCCCCGGATGCGCGCGATCCAGCGTTCGCCATTTTCCCGCACGCGAAAATCGCGCAGCGTCCGCTGCACGAACTCATGGGCGGTCGGCAGAACGCGGGTGCTCATTTCATCCGCTCCAGGAGCGAAACCGTGAGCTGCTTGGTGAGGTCGCGCCAAATTGAAACTGGTAAGCGCTCGAGGTGCGCGATCGCAAAGGCGCTATGGTCCTGCGCCTCTTTCCGGGCCCAGGCCAGCGACTCGCCATACTCGGGGCAGTCCTGCAGGGCAGCGCCCAAAGCCTCGGGTCTCGGGATGTAGCCGTCTTTGTCCTTCTGGCAGAAAGAGCCTTCGAGCAGGCCGGCCGCACGCTTCGACTTCCGTACGAGCATCACGCCCACGCTGTTCAGTTTGGTTTCATGCAGATCCTGGAAGAGCTGTTTGCCCGTATTCTTGCCTTCCCAGTCGATGATGTCGTCGAGCAGCTGGAAGGCCAAACCGAGATGCGTGCCAAATTGAAAGAGATCCTCGGCATGGCGTCCGGCGCGGTGGCCGCTCACCCATCCACTCCAGGCAAAAAGCGAGGCGGTCTTGCGGCGGGCCACCTCGAGCACGGCTTCCACGTCGGAATGCACGCGGCCCATGAGATCGGCCTGCAGGCATTCGCCCTCCACGAGCTCGCGCACGGTCTGCGCCAGGCGCTTGAGCACTTCCGGGTCTCCGAGCTCGGCCATGTCGGAGATGGCCTTGGACAGCAAAGCATCGCCCGAAAGGATCGCCGTATGTGCACCGTATTTCAGATGGGCCGTGATGCGCCCGCGGCGGGTGGTTGCGCCATCCAGGATATCGTCGTGCAGGAGCGTGGCCGTATGCACGAGTTCGGCGGCCACGGCACAGGAGGCAAGACGCGAGAAGGGCTGGTCGAGGGCGCGCCCCAGAAGCGCGATCAGCAGGGGGCGTACGCGTTTCCCACCGGCAGCGAGCAGATGGTGAGCTGGGGCGGCCAGACCGGGTGCAGTGCCGAAGCGGTCGGTCACCTGCCAGTCTAGACCTTCCACCTCACGTTCGATCTCTCCGATCAGGCGCTTGGTTTCGAGGGTAAGCGAAATTTTTTTTCCGAGCTCGGCGGAGGCCGCCGGAGGCGGGATAGTTTCTGGGGAAGTCGGATTCATTTCTCCGTCCCCTTGCTCGCCTGTTTCTTTTCAGGCTCCTTGCTCTTCTCTTTCAGGATCTTCTCGCTCTTGATGGCGATGTCGCCGCTGATGTCCTGGAGGCGGTCGAATTCTTCCAATTTGGCCACCACATTCTTGCTGCCGAGTTCGATGGTGAGAATGGGTTTGGAGCGGTCTACCCACATAAAGCGGCCCATGCTGCCGGGATAGTTGCCGAGGTTTTTCCAGGGGATGTTCGGAAACTTCGGTGGCGGCTGGATCTTGGGGCCGTCGAAGTCGAGCACGCCGTAAGGGGTGTGGATGGAGAGGATGAGGTCGGGCTGGAAGGTGTCGATATGGGCGATCGCGCAGTGGGTTTCCTTCTCGCTGTTGGGCTTGCTGCCGGGAAAGCGGCGTTTGTCTTTCTTGTTCTTCTTTTCCCAGTGGTCGAGCGCCTCTTTTTCCCAGTTTTCCGTCGGGAAGTTGCGGTTCACATCCACGCCATTGGCGTTGTAGCGCGTTTTGTTCTTCACGCCGTCGGGATTGAGGATGGGCACAATCCGCCAGTGATTGCGCGGCTCCACTTTAGTGAGGCGCTCCATCCATGAGCGGGCCACGGAGCCGGAAGGAAACTCGTCTCCGTGGATGAGCGAGAAAACGAGGATCTTTTTCGGGGCCTTTTCCGTGGACTTGGCGTCGGTGTCGAAATGGAAGATCTTCACGCCCTTTTCGCTCTCGCAGGAGTCGAGCACGGCCACCTTGGCGCAGGCCTGCTTCAGCTCGTCTTCCTTCGTTTTCCCGGGCAGGGCCTTGAGCTCTTTGAAGCAGAGGTCCGCCAGCGACTCCGGAGGCGTGGGCGCGCTCTCGGCGAGGCCGGGAGAAGTGTAGAGCAGAAAGGAGAGCAGGAAAGCGGACTTCATATCGACTTGTTCTTCGCCCTGCTGGCCGCGCTTTTTTCCGCGCGGTAGTCTTCCAGTTTTTTGCGCACTTGGGGGTCGGTCACACCGAGAATCTGGGCAGCCAGCAGCCCGCCGTTCGCGCCCGCGCCGATGGCCACCGTGGCCACGGGTACGCCGGATGGCATCTGCACGATCGAGAGCAGGCTGTCCATCCCGTTGAGGTGGGTGGTGGGAATCGGAACGCCGATCACGGGAAGCACGGTATGCGCGGCAACCATGCCCGGAAGGTGGGCGGCGCCGCCGGCCCCGGCGATGATCACCTGCAGGCCTCTTTCCGCGGCGCTGCGTGCGAATTCGGCCATGTCATCGGGCGTGCGGTGGGCGGAGACCACCCGCTTTTCGTAGGCGATCCCGAACTGATCAAGAATGGCGGCGGCTTCTTTCAGCACAGGCCAGTCCGAATCGCTCCCCATCGCGATGCCAACGACAGCTTTCTTTTTCATTTCTATTGCTTACCCTTGGACCCAGCGGGATGCAAGAATTTGCGCCGCCGTTTTCCGGCACTCTTCCAGGGAATTTCCGTACACCGTAAAATGCCCCATTTTCCGACGCGGACGGACCTCTGATTTTCCATACCAGTGCAGCTTCACATTCTCCGGCCAATCCGGTCCGCAGGTCAGCTTGGCGAAGAGGGGCGCGAATTCTTTTTCCGAGGGAGGCCAGAGGAGGTTCACCATTACCGCAGCAGGGTGGGTGGGCTCTGTGCGCCCGAGCGGAAGGTCGAGCCCTGCGCGCAGATGGTTTTCGAACTGGGAGCCGGCGCAGACATCGATCGTGAAGTGCCCGGAATTGTGCACCCGCGGGGCGATTTCGTTCACCAGCACCTCGTCGCCCGTGACAAAACATTCCACGGCCAGCACTCCCACATAGTCGAGTTCCGTGGCGATCTTGCGGGCGATCTCTCCCGCCTTCTGTGCCACCTTCGTGGAAGCAAAGTCTCGGGTGTACTCAACCTGAAAGCAGATGCCGTCGAGCTGGATGCTGCGTACGGTGGGGTAAAGTTCTGTTTTTCCGGAGCTCGACCGGCAGACGACGGCGGCGATCTCCTCGGTGAAGGCGATCTTTCGCTCCAGATAGGGCTGCTGAATGCTGGCGGCGATCTCAGAGGCGGCTTTTCCCTCTTTGGTGCGCCCTTGGGCATCCACCAGCCACACGCCTTTACCGTCATAGCCGCCCCGTCCGGCCTTCAGCACGCCGCCGCTGTTTTCTTTGAGGAAACGCTCTGCCGCTTCCCCCCATTTGTCGAAGACGAGGAAGGGGGAGCTGGGAATTTTGCTTTGCAGCATAAATTCCTTTTGGGAGCGCTTGCTCTTCAAGAGGTTAAAGCAGGCCCAGGACGGAAAGGAGGATAGGCCTTTGGCGGAGATGGCTTTTAAGAGCTCCTCATCCACATGCTCCTGCTCAAAGGTCACCAGATTATCGGCGATCTCGCTGCCCTTTAGCCAATTCCAAGCCTCGGGTAAAGACAGGGCGGAGAAGGGGATCTCCAGCCTTTTCGCCGCCTTTCCCAGCATCAGGCCCAGTTGGCCATTTCCTAATGTAATTACGGTCCTTTGCGTTGCCATTTCACGACGAAAACCGTTAAACTTGAAGAGCGAGTCCTCACGGTTGAGGGGCTCTCCGCACCAGCAGGAGGCTGCCGTTTTGCGGTTTCATATCCTAGCAGTTCTCCGATCGTTTGTAACCGGATCAATCCGGGTTCAGGTAGCTTTTTGGGTTCTGGCATCGCCGACCATCCAGGCCCGGGCGGCGGGAGCTTTCTCGCTCGAGGACCGTACCGGAGCCCTTCGAGCGGACAAGCTGTATGCCTCCAGGATCTGGGAAGGGGGCGAAGATGTCAGCGGTCCCGCGATCAGCCCCAATGATGCTCCCTCAGGTCCTCCGCTCTGGGAGCGTGGGCTCGAAGTCCGCGTTTCCGAACCCGCGCCCTCTCCCTCGGCGGTGGTCAAGACCGCGCCCGCCAAGCCGGCTCCTGCCCGTCCTGCGCCAGAGGCTCCCGTGGTGGCCGAAAACGGGAACGTGCAGCTTCCGAGCAGCGAGAAGATCGCGGCCGAGCTCGGCTACAAGCCGGCTGAGCTGAAGCGCTATACGGAAGACTTCGCCACCTCCATCACCGCCGGTCCCCGCAGCCCGGCCTTCCGCCGCCTGTGTGCCCGCGACGAGGAAAGCTGCCGCCTGCTCGCCGACTTCCAGGCCCAGGCTGCCGATGCCAAGCGGGAGCGCCGCCGCTCCCGCCGCCGCTTGAAGCATTTCCGGATCACGGAGGCCAATGTCTCCCAGGCACAGCGCTTCGAGTTCCCGGTGCTGGCGAACAGTCTGAAAGTCGAGAGCCTCGACCGGCTGGGCATCCTGGCGGACAAAAGTTTCAAAGAGACGGAGTGCCCGCGCAACCTTTCCGCGGCCCTGGCCATCAAGGCGGAGGAGCATTTCCCGAACAAGCGCGCCCGCCAGCTCTCGCGGGATCTCTTCGACCACGCCCGCAGCTGCATCTCCAGCAGCGACGAGCTCTACGAGCGCCTCTATCTGCGGTTCGGGCTCTACGCCTACTACGAGGGCGACAAAACCCGGGCCCGCGCTTTTCTGCAGGAGGCGGCGAAAGCGAATACTACCTCCGAGAAGTACCGCTCGCTCTACTGGCTGGGCCGCATGGAATTCGAGAGCGAAGAGGGGAAGGGGAAAGAAAATGAGTACTGGAAGGAGCTGATGAACCAGTTCCCGCTTTCCTACTACGCGATCGACGCCGCTGTCTCCGTCGGGCGCGATCCGATCGAGATGATCACCCAGAGGAAAGTGGGTGGACTCAAGCGCGAGGCCGAGAACGATCCTGAGCTGAACCGCATGATCCGCTGGCTGGAATCTCTCTACGTGCACAAACAGGCGAACGCCGTGGGCAAGTGGGCTGCCTGGATCGTGCGCGCCAACGAGGGCGAGCTCGATGTGGATGTGCTCCTCTACCTGAGCTCGCTCAAGATCGCCTCCGGACTCTACCGCTCCAATATCCAGATGCTCTTCAGCTATTTCCGCAAGAACCCTTCGGCCTTGAACAGCGAAGGATTGAAGCTGCTCTATCCCCGCCCGTATTTCGACCTCATTCAGGAAGCCAGCAAAGGCAAGATCGACTCCTTTCTCGTGATGGGTCTGGTGCGCCAGGAGAGCGGTTTCGATGCTCGCGCGATCTCGCACGCCAAAGCGAAAGGCCTGATGCAGATCATACCGAAAACCGCCCGCCGCCTCGCCAGCCAGGGCCACAAGAAGCTGCTGAACGAGAAAGAGAACACCAAGATGGGCGTGAAGTATCTCCTCCAGCTGGCGGATGACTTCAACGGCAGTGTGGAGCTGGTGCTCGCCGGCTACAATGCCGGGCCTCACCGAGTGCTTGAGTGGCTCAAACGCAACCCCGACCGCAACGCCAACCCGTTGCTATGGAACGACCTCATTCCTTATATGGAAACCCGGGACTATGTGGTTTCGATCCTTAGGAACAACTACCTCTACCTGCGCCTCTATGGCAGCAAGGAAGACGACAACACCAAGCTCTTTTCTAGCGAGCTGGTGCGCGCGCTGATGAGCAAGGCTCACTGACATTCAAAATTAGAAATTTTAGATGTCTTCTTTGCGACAGACGATTTTGTCCATCGAGCGGTCGAAGCAGGAATACAGGCTCACGCTCACGTCTTTGAAATCGCTGCCCGTCACCATGAAGCCGAGGCTCCCGTGGCCCTCATAGGTGAACTCGCCGGGGTTGGTGAGGATGGGTTTTCCGTCGATCACCACGGTCACGGCCCGGTTGCCGAAGTTGCCGGTGGCGATGATGTACTTGCCGGTATAGTAGTCGGGGTCGATCTCCACATAACCGCGGCTGCCCGGAGGGAGATCTTTGTAGAAGCCGGATACGCAGGCATTTCCGTTTGGGGAGAAGTGGCCCGCGGGCAGGGCGAAGCACTGGGTTCTGAACTCCTCGGGGCTGAGCTGCTTGCCCGTAGTTTTCACCGGAGTTTCATCTTTTCTTTTGACCCCGCAGGACAGGAGAGAAAGGGAAAGAACGCCTAAAGCCAGAAAAGTAATTTTCTTCATGGCTAAAAGCGTAACTACGCTTCAGGGAAAGCGCAAGCCTAGCGGGGGATGGCGGCGTCGGGGCAGATCGCGCGGGGGAGGCGGCCGGTCTGGTCGTGGTAGCCGGAGTAGCAGGTCCATACCGTCACGCTCACATCTTTATAGCTGCCGCCGAATACGTAGTAATCGAGCTTGTTGCCAGTGGTGCCGGCCGGAGTGGTGATCGTCATGCGGGCAGGAATATCGCCGGCATGACGGCCGCTCAGGGTGAGCTCCACCGAGCCGTTGGGCGCGCCCGTGGCTACGATAAACTTACCGGTTTGGAAATCGGGATCGATCGGCACGTAGCCGGTGGCTCCGGACTGGAGGACCACCGTATTGGGCACCACGCAGAGGGAGTTATTGCTGGTCAGGCGGCCGTTCATGCCCACGCATTCGCGGGACAAATCATTCAGGGGAATCAATGTGGCCGAGCCGCCGCCCGTGGCCTTGATGGCCTGGGTGGATTTGGTCAAAGGGGCCTTGATGGAGCCGCAGCCGGCAAGGGCCGCGAGGGGGATTAGGAGAGCCAGGTTTTTCCACTTCATCAGCTTCAACATAAGAGCGTTTCCTTTTCTACAGGCAGCAGTAGAGCAATGCGCATGCCAGGGAGGAGAAGGCTAGATGGCTTGTATTTACGGGATTTTTTCTGTTTTTCTGTACAGAAAGTGTACAGAGGCAAAGCCGTTGTAAAGATTTTGGGCAGCCCGGAACCTTTGCTCAGAACTCCAGATCCGGTGTGGATTCGGGATCGAGGTGCTCCTCGATCACGCCCTTTTCGTTCACCGACCAGCGCACGGTTTTCTCGTCTTCCCGTTTCTCCGCCCGGATTTCATAGCCCGAGCGGGTTCCCACCTGGGCCAGCAGGAAGCCGTCGCAAACAGCATCGATGGCAAGGTCATGCACTTTGCGGGCGTAGTGACCGGTGCGTTTTTTCCGGTTCTCCTGGGCGCCGTGCGCGGCCCTCAGGCAGCGCTTGAGGTCGCGGCCTTCCGCCTCGGAAGCGGGGCGGAGGGGAAACATCTCGAAGTCCTGGTGGTCGCCGAAGGTGCCGCCCACGCAGGATGTGAGTAGAAGCAGGGGAGCAAAAAGAAAACAGCGAAGCATGCGTGGCATCATTGCGATGCTACCATGGCGGATCTTTACAGCAAGCTTTGCCTGTGGTGCAGTTTGCGGGAGGAGATACCCATGCGCCTATTCGCCTTGTTCGCGGTTTCCTTATTCGTCTTTGCCTGCGGGGCGAAGAACCTTCCTGACGTAAGTGGGAAAAAGAAAGTCGATAACCAGCCTGTCAAAGGCTGCCCGGTAGCCCCTTCCGACTTCCATCAGATCACCTTGAAGTTTTCCCATGCCTTGCCGGCCAAGCTCGGCCTGAAAATGGACAATGACACCGACTTTCGCCTGAACGAATGCCTTCCCGACCTGGCGCAGAGAGGACCCAAAGCCACGATGGTCCGCGACCGGGGCAATCAGATCACGATCCAGGTGGACCACAACAACGCGTTCGAGTTCCTGCCCACGAGCACGACCTTTGAGGTCTTCGACATGCAGGGCTGTGGCACGACAGTTCAGTCCTATTTCAAGACGCCCCAGCCCGTGCAGTTGCGCTGGAAGCAGCAGTTTCCGAACGGGGCGAGCTGCGCCGGACGCAAGGTGGCCGACTACACCATCAGTGCCGTGATCGAGGGTGACGAAGCGCCTGTCGCGGAAGCGAACTAGAGAAAGACTTTTTCCATCACGGCGTAGTCTTTGCCGTTCCAGTTTACGCGCGCGCCATCCATATAAGGGCAGTGCTCGAAGAAGACCACGGTATTTTTGTCGGCGCATTCTTTCAGGATCTTTTTCTTTTCTTCGATCGTGGTGAGCGGGAAGCAGTCATAGCCCATGACCCAGGCTACTTTCACGTGCGCGCTCATGGGAATGATGTCGGCACAGTAGATAATGGAGTTCGTCCCGTCTGAGATCAGCGGGTGCTGCATGGCTATGGTATGGCCCTCAGAGAGTTTTACTTTAATGTTCGGCAGGATTTCTTCCTCTCCATCCACTAAATTCAGCCGCGAGTCGCTTTCGTAGATGGAGAAGTTGTCTTTCAGGTAGCTTCCGCGGTCCTTCTCGTTGGGTTTCCAGGCATGAGCCCAGTTGCGTTTCTGCGCCCAGATTTTGGCGTTGGGGAAACGGGATGTGAGCTTGCCTTGGTTGTCGAACTTCGTGAGTCCGCCCATATGATCGAAATGGAAGTGGGTTGCGATCACGTCTGTGATCTGTTCAGGAGTCA
>DATBTF010000086.1:0-7763 GCA_036559405.1 Bdellovibrionota bacterium | reverse complement strand
ATCGGTACGTCCCAATCCCCAACGACCTTTTGGATACACTTTAAGAAGAGACGCCTGGTGGCTGCAGCCGCTGCTGACCTTCCTGGGTCTTAGTGCCTTTATTGTTTATAGCACCTGGGCCGCCTTCCAAAACGCCCACTACCATCTCGGCGGTTACCTTTCGCCCTTCTACTCTCCCGAGCTTTTCGGAGATTCGCCCCATGCGGTTTTCGGCCCCAAGCCCGCCTGGTGGCCGGCCATCCTCCCGTTCTCGCCGGCATTTCTCATCCTCTGGGCGCCGGGCGGCTTCCGCTTCACTTGCTATTATTATAGAGGCGCTTATTACAAAGCCTTCTGGGCGGATCCGATCAACTGCGCTGTGGGCGAGCCCCGCAAAGGCTATCTCGGCGAAAACTCTTTCCCGCTCATTTTCCAGAACATCCACCGCTACTTCATGTACCTCGCAGTGATCTTCCTGTTTTTGCTCGCACACGACGTATGGAAGGCGATGTGGTTCCTGGATCCGGCCACCGGCACGGAAAAATTCGGTATCGGGCTCGGTACGGTGATTCTAGCCGTGAACGTATCGCTTTTGAGCTCCTACACAATCGGTTGCCATTCCTTCCGCCACCTCGTAGGCGGTCTTTACGACATCATCTCGAAGCATCCCGTACGCAAAAAGGCCTATGACTGCTCGAGCTGCCTGAATAAGCGCCATATGCTCTTCGCCTGGTGCAGTCTCTTCAGCGTGGGTTTCTCAGATGTTTACATCCGCCTCTGCTCCATGGGCATCTGGCACGACGTGAGGTTCTTCTAATGGCTGCTGAGTACCAGACACATACCCATGACGTATTGGTGATCGGCGCCGGGGGCGCGGGCCTGCGCGCCGCGATCGAAGCTTCGGCCGGCGGCTGCTCGGTTGGTTTGATTTGCAAATCGCTTCTGGGCAAGGCGCATACGGTGATGGCCGAGGGCGGAATGGCCGCGGCGATGGCGAACGTCGACGACCGCGACTCCTGGAAGGTGCACTTCGCAGATACCATGCGCGGCGGGCAGTACCTCAGCAACTGGCGGATGGCTGAGCTGCACGCGAAGGAAGCGCCGGCCCGGGTGAAGGAACTCGAAGCCTGGGGCGCGGTTTTCGACCGCACTAAAGATGGAAGAATTCTCCAAAGAAACTTCGGGGGACATAAGTATCCTCGTCTCGCCCACGTGGGCGACCGCACCGGCCTCGAGATGATCCGCACGCTCCAGGATCACGGAATCCATCAGGGAATCGAAGTCTATATGGAGCAGACGATGATCCGTCTCCTGAAAGACGGCGACCGCGTATGCGGCGTGATCTGCTACGACCGCGAACGCGGACGTTTCAAGGTGTTCCAATCGAAAGCCGTGGTCTTCGCCACAGGTGGCATCGGCCGCGCCTACAAAATTACCTCCAACAGCTGGGAATATACCGGTGACGGGCATGCGTTGGCCTACGAAGCGGGTGCGACCCTCGTCGACATGGAGTTCGTGCAGTTCCATCCCACCGGCATGGTGTGGCCGCCCTCTGTGCGCGGCATCCTCGTGACGGAAGGGGTGAGGGGCGAGGGAGGCGTGCTGAGAAATAAAGACGGCAAGCGCTTCATGTTCGACGATATCCCCCAGAACTACCGCTCTTCGACCTCCGACAATCCGGAAGAGGGCTGGCGCTACGTTACGGGCGATAAAAATGCGAAGCGCCCGCCGGAATTGCTGACCAGGGATCACGTCGCCCGTTGCATCAACCGCGAAGTGAAGGCCGGACGCGGCAGCCCTCATGGCGGAGTGTTTCTGGATATCGCCTGGATCAAAGAGAAGATCCCGAACGCCCCGGACCATATCCGCAAAAAATTGCCGAGCATGTACCACCAGTTCAAGCAGCTCGCCGACCTCGATATCACCAAGGAGCCCATGGAAGTAGGGCCGACCACCCACTACATCATGGGCGGTGTGCTCGTGGATGGTGACACCCAGATGAGTACCGTTCCTGGACTCTTCGCCGCGGGTGAAGTGGCGGGCGGACTGCATGGCGCGAACCGTTTGGGCGGAAACTCCTTGTCGGATCTTTTGGTATTCGGCAAGCGCGCGGGCGAGTTCGCCGCGAAGTTCGCCAAGGAAAACAAAGTCGGAAAGCTCGACGAGCAGCAGGTGCAGAATACCTTTAAAGAAGTGCTCGAGCCCTTCGAGCGTGGCAAGACTTCCGAGGGCCCTTTCCAGATCATGGAAGACCTGCAGGAAGGCATGCAGGCCAACGTGGGCATCGTGCGCAAAGAGGACGAGATGAAGAGCGCGCTCGGCATGCTCGAAAACCTCAAGAAGCGCGCTACGAAGGTGGGCGTGACCGGCAACCGCGAGTACAACGGCGGCTGGCATGCTTCGATCGACCTCAGCAACCTGCTGATGGTGTCGGAAGCCATCACGCGGGCCGCGATCGAGCGCAAGGAGAGCCGGGGCGGCCACTTCCGCGACGACTATCCGGAAAAGTCGGAAGCTTTCGGAAAGTTCAACTTTCACATTAAAAAAGGTTCGGGCGGTGAGATGCAGATCTCCCGCAAAGAGGTAGCGCCGCTCAGGGATGACTTAAAGGCGATCGTCGAGGAGAATAAATAAATGGCACAGGCAAAATTCAAAGTCTGGCGGGGAGACAAGGACAAGGGCGAGTTCGTGGAGTTCGATACGGAAGTATCGGAAGGCATGGTGGTGCTCGACGCCGTTCACCTGATCCAGGCGAAGCAGGCCAATGATTTGGCCGTACGCTGGAACTGCAAGGCCGGCAAATGCGGCTCCTGCTCGGCGGAGATCAATGGCGTGCCCCGTTTGATGTGCATGACCCGCTTGAATGAGCTCGATATGACGAAGCCGGTTACTGTGGAGCCGCTCCACGCCTTCCCGCGCATCAAAGACCTCGTGACCGACGTCTCCTGGAACTTCCGGGTGAAGAAGCTGATCAAGAAGTTCAAGCCGCGTGCTCCGGACGCTCCGGATGGCACCTGGCGGATGCAGCAGGCGGACATCGACCGCGTGCAGGAGTTCCGCAAATGCATCGAATGCTTCCTCTGCCAGGACGTCTGCCACGTGCTGCGCGACCACTCCAAGCACGAGGAATTCATCGGCCCGCGTTACTTCGTGTATGCGGCAGCGCTCGAGATGCATCCGCTGGACACCGAGGATCGCATTCCGGAAATGAAGCAAGCCTACGGCATCGGTTATTGCAATATCACCAAGTGCTGCACCAAGGTGTGCCCTGAACACATCACGATCACCGATAACGCCATCATCCCGCTGAAAGAGCGCGTAGTGGATGAGTTCTATGATCCGGTGGCGAAGATCATCCGGAAACTTCTACCGGCGAAGACGAAGTAGGATCCGGAGAGCTTCCTTTAAAGGAACTTCTTGTCTCGCAGACAGTCCATGACTGTCTGCGAATATTGCTCGTGCGACTCGCGCGTATATTTCAGCCTGGTATAGACCTGCGCGAGATTGCTCACTCCGCTTTTTTCTACCATTTCCCGTAGCCGAGGATCCGCCATATAGCGGTCCCAGCCCGCGCGCTCGCGCGCCTGGTAGATGGAGCGGATTCCTTCGTCGTCACGAGCTTCGTAGCGCTCGCGGTGGACGATTCCGGAAATCGGCAGGCGGTCGCGCGGCGCTGGGCGTTCCTTGGGATAGCCCAGGGAGAATCCGGCAACAGGCACCACATTCTCGGGGCAGCCGAGGATCTTCGCGATCTGATCGCAGCTGGCGAGGGTGGTTCCCATATAGCAGATTCCCAAACCTTCAGCCTCGGCCGCGAGAGCGCTATTCTGCGAGGCCAGTACCGCATCGATTGCGCCGATCATAAAGCTCATGAAGTTGTCGAAGTTATCGGGGGCGCCGCTGAGTTTTACCCAGCGACGCATGCGGTGAAAGTCGGCGCAGAAGGTGAGGAGCACGGGGGCTTCCAGCACCATGGACTGCCCGAAGTGGGGCTCGTATAGTTTTTTCTTTAGCTCGGGATCGGTGGTCACGATCACCGAATACACCTGCATATTCCCGGAGGACGAAGCCCGCAGGGCGGCATTCAGCACTCGCTCCAGCACCTCTTCCGGCACGGGATCGGGCTTGTAGGAACGCACGGACGCGTGGTTATGAATCACGCTATAGAGCGTGGATTCTGGTACCGGTGAAGTCGCCAAGCTTGTCTCCATTCTCTAAAAAAGCTGTGCCGTGGAAGGCGGGCTCGCCCTGACCACGGTATGCCCGCGAGTATTCGTCATGGGACATTTGGGCACGATAGTCTACGGTGAAGGTATTTTCGCGCTCTTTGGCCACGATATGGATGTCGAATGTGCAAGTGAATTCCCTAAGGCTGCACTTTCCCGTTCCGGTAAGCGGCACGCTGAAATTCCCCGGCACGGTCACGGAGCCTTTGATCTTCCCGTCGAAGTTCTCAATGGAGATCGGCTTCTCCTCGCCCTCCAGAAACACGACATCGCGGAAGGTGCGCTCCCCGATCTGGATGGGCATCAGGTAGATGCCGTTGAGATTGGGTGTGGCGGTTTGGGCGTGGCCCGTGGCGAAGAGGGTGAGCAGGCTGACGAGTATGTTCATAAATTCTCCTGGGCCGTTGATCGGCCTTGGTGGGATTTTTACTTTGGCAGAAGGAGAGTGAACAGTTCCGTCTGTTCACTATGAAGTAACTTTTGGGAAACAATGGCGCCCTGAAATTTTTAAATAAAAATTATTTGTAATGCCGGGCCTGCCTAGGTATAACGAGGGAAGGGGGCTTTGGGCCACCAAGGGGGCCTGAGTGGAAATGATGCGATTTGATATGATTTATGATATGGTGCGTTGCGATGGGCGGATTTAATAAAAAACGTAAGGAAAATCAGCGGTCTACGGCCGAGCCTCTCCTCTTCGCCGGTGACTATAGGGCCGTGCTCTCACGCTTTTTCGACAAGGCCGAGGCCAAGCTCCGCATCGCCGATCTTCCGGCCGTGGTGGGTGCGCTCTGCTTTCTGGGCCGGAGTGAAGAGGCCATTGCCCTCCTGAAGAAGCGCGAGAAAGAGCTTTCTCCCGCAGCACTCATCGAGTGCCGCTTCTTTCTGGGCCTCGCAGCTCTGCGGGTCTCGCGCTTCCGTGACGCCAAAAGCCATTTCCAATCGAACTATGCCGAGCTCGACCGCAAGCCCGGAGGCCGCGCCGGATTTTTCATTTACCAGGGCCTCGCGCTCTACCGCTTCTACACGGCCCGGAACGCGCGCAAAGCCGCCAAAGAGGCGCTCGCTCAGGCGCTGAGTGGAGATTTCACCTACGGCCGCGTGCTCGCAGGCGATCTTTTGGCGCACGTGCAGATCCAAAAAGGCATGGAAGATGCCGGTATTGCCGGGCTCGAGCAGGCGGTGCAGCTGGCGGCGAAGCTCGGGAATGCCGGTCTCGTTGCCGCGATCTCCACCTCCGTGATTCTCAGGAAGGCCCGCAGCGGCCGATTGGGAATTCAAGCCACGGAACTTTTGCGGGAACATCTGAAAAGCGCTCCGTTCGCCGATACCTATTCCCGCGCCAACCTTTGCCTGGAGATCGCGCGCCAGGAAATGCTGAAGGGCTCTTTGTCCGAAGCCAGCCATGCGCTGAAAGAGGCGCTCCAGCAGGTTTACGCGAACGGCCTCAAGCGCCAGGAGGCGGCTCTCAACCTCGCCTTCGCCCAACTTTTCTATCTGCAGGGAAGAACAACCGAAGCGTTGAGCTTCCTGAGCAGCGCGCGCAAAGACCTTCACGACGAGCGTCACCACTCCCTCCGCCGTGCGGCCGATGGTTTGGAAGCCAAGCTGCGCAGGAACCTTGACCTTCCTCCCTTGCCAGCTTGCGAGAGCTTGGATGCCGCGGGGGATTCCGTGCAAAGGCGAATGGAAGGGCGCGCTCTTTTAAAAGATTCTGCCCAGCTCACTACCTCCGGTGATCAAGTGGCTGACCTGAAGGACAGGGCGAAGCTGCAGATTCCCGGTACGGTGGAAGCCGTGCTGGAGAGCGGCTATCTGGGTATTCTCCTTGATTGCCTGCCGATCTCCCGTGGCACGGAGAGTATCGCCTTGGACCTGATGCCGGGAACTCTGACCACCTTCAGCATGGAAGGCATTCATCATGTGCAGCTCGGGAAATCCCGGCTCACGCGCAACCTTCTCTGGAACTTGAGCCGGGGCGAGCGATCGAAAGAGCAGCTGGTTTCCGCCGTGTGGGGCTACGAATACCACCCACTACGCCATGACCCGCTGATTTACTCAGCGGTGCAGGCCGCGCGCAAGGCGCTGGGACTTCATGCCTCTTGGCTTGAGGCAACGGAGCACGGCTATCGTCTGAAAGCGGGCGTGAGGATCCAGAGCTTCCAGGCGAAGGTGGAGAGCAAAATGGAACCGCTTCCGGTTGTGAATGAGCAGGGCTCCCTCAACCACCGGCAGATTCTGGCGTTACGCGACCTTGAAGAGAACGGCACCTTGAATGTGGAGGCATACCGGAAGCGCTTCGAAGTTTCGAAAGTCACCGCGAGCCGCGACCTCGCCGAGCTTGTGGAAATGAAATTTGTCCGCCGCGTGGGGCGCGCCCGTGCCACGCACTATATGAAAGGATGATGATATGAAAACCATATTGATGATCGCTTCCCTTTTCCCGCTGGTGGCGCTTGCGGATATCCGGGGAACATATGAGGTACCCGTGAAGAAAGCGGAGCTTCGCCCCTATGCCACGTTCGAGGCCCAGGTAAAGCTGGTCTCGATCGAAGGCAGTAAAATGCGCATGATGTACCTCTTGCCGGACGAGCTGGGGGGCCGCACTGTGCCGCTCGTGGAACTTGATGGGAAGATGAGGCCGGGCGGCGACTACGTCGTGGAAGATAGGGCCTCCGGGCATGCGGGAATCTGCCGTGCTGAAAAGGCCGGCCTTAGCTGCGATATCTACTACGGCGAGATACTTCTGGATCTCAGAGGGGCCGAGCAGCTTCTCCACGATAAATACCGGGACTCGCCGAAAATGCTTGAAGGCAAGCTGGCCGTGCTGGCCTCCTTCGGTGGGGATCCTCACGGAATTGTGAGGGCGCCCTTGCAAAAAGAGTGAGACCAATCCGCTCGATCCACGATATTCTGAGTGAGTGAAGTCCCGGGCTCTCCGACTCGACATTCCTGCTCTCGTGGCTCTGCCGGTTTTGTACGTCTTGCTGGCATTCGCCTTGCGTTTGCCTGTGGGCCAGCTTCCATCCCTGTCGGCGATCAGCTTGCCTTATCTCTTCAACGGATTTCTCGCCTCCTGGGGGGAGAGGTTCTACTTCAACGGCCATCCGGGCATGCCTCTCACCCTTTTCGTGGCACTGTTTTTGCGAATCTGGCATTTCTTCCAAGCCGGTGGGCAGCCGTTTACGCAGAATTTTTTTCTCGATAGGCACGAAGAGATCCTGACTTTCGTTACCACGGTGATCCCGCTCCTCAATGCCTGCATGCTTTTCACGTTTGGCCTTCTGGCGCGGCGGAAGTTTTCCCTGCGCCAGGTGGTCGTGGCCCAGGCGCTGTTCTTCCTGAGCCCGCGTGTGTTGTCTTTGTCCACCCATCTGCGGCCGGAGGCGCTGTCGGTCAGCCTGGCCTGCCTGAACACGCTTCTCCTTCTGGGGATTCTTTCTCCCCGGATCTTGCCGACTTTTCTCGCCACTCTGGTGGCGCTCAAGCATACCTATGGGATCTACTTGGTGGAGCTGCTGCTGCTCAAAAAATGGTGGAAAATTCTGGCAGGCCTCGCTA
>DATBTF010000085.1:0-6275 GCA_036559405.1 Bdellovibrionota bacterium | reverse complement strand
CGCCAAACGAATCGGCTATGTGAACGCCGGCACCATGGAATTCGTGATGGACGGCGAACGGAACTTCTACTTCCTCGAGATGAACACCCGCATCCAGGTGGAACATCCGGTCACGGAGATGATCACCGGCATCGACATCGTGAAGGAGCAGATCCTGATCGCGGCCGGACGCCCCCTTTCGTTCACGCAGAAGGAATTGAAAGCCCGGGGTAGCGCCATCGAGTGCCGTCTGTACGCGGAAAATCCCTTCAGCTTCCTCCCTTCGCCCGGCCCGGTGAAGGAGCTTCTCCTGCCAGGAGGCCCGTTCGTGCGTGTGGACGCGGCCATGCTCCCCGGCCAGGCGATCCCGTTGGAATACGACCCGATGATCGCCAAGCTTTGTTCCTGGGGACGTGACCGCCCTGAATCCATCGCGAGGATGTCCCGTGCACTGGCCGAAACGGGAGTGGCCGGCTGCCTGACGAATCTGGCGTTTTTGCGCCGGGCACTGGCCAACAAGACCTTCCGTTCGGGCACCTACACCACCGGCTTCATCGCCGAGGAAACCGCCGACCTCGCAAATCCGAAGTCGCTGCCGCCGGGGATTGAGAACGAACAGCAGTTCCATGAACTGCTTGCCCTCCTCGCCCGCTCCGAACAGAAAGACGTTTCTCGCAGCGAGCGCGCCCACTGGGGAAGGGCCAGCCATGTCCGATAGGTCTTACATCCCACCGGGTGGAGAATGCCTCAGCGTCAGACGCACTCCCGAAGGCGAACTCGATGTCAGGGACGGCAAAGGGCAAGGCACGAAGGTGAGCATCGACTGCCAGTCCCAACGCATCGACCACCAAACCCAAAGGATCATCCGGAAAAAGCCGGACGGCTCCCGCCAGCTCTTCTGGATTTTCGAGAGCCGCGGCAAGCGCGTGCTCTCCTGGCCGGGCGGTTCGCTCGAGCTCGAAGCTCTCAGCATGCTGGAAGGCTCCAAATCCGGTGGCGGAAAGCTCAAGCCGCTCAAGCTCACCATGCCCGGCAAGGTAGTGGCTGTGAAGGTGAAAGAGGGTGAGATCGTCGAGGCAGAGCAGGGCCTCGTGATCGTAGAGGCGATGAAGATGGAAAACATCCTTCTCGCTCCGGCCAAAGCAAGAATCGGGAAGGTGCATGTGAAAGCTGGCGACCGTCTGGAAAGCGGGGCCATCTTGATCACCTTCGAGCCGTTAGATGGCCTGGAAGACGGAGGCGTACTATGAGCCGAGCGCCGCGCGACCTGGGCAAATCCGCTTCCCGCACCCCTTCCGGCATCGAATTGCGCACCTCCTACGGCACTGGAGAAAAACCAGGGGACTTCCCCTTCACCCGCGGCGTTCACGCCGACATGTACCGCGGCCGCCTCTGGACCATGCGCCAGTACGCGGGCTTCGGCACAGCGGAGGAAAGCAACAAACGCTACCGCTACCTGCTCGCGCACGGAACCACGGGCTTGAGCGTGGCCTTCGATCTTCCCACCCAGATGGGTTATGACTCGGACCATCCGATGGCGGGAGGCGAAGTGGGGCGCGTAGGCGTGGCGATCGACTCCATCGACGATATGCGCACGCTCTTCCACGAGATCGATTTGGCGAAGGTGACCACTTCGATGACCATCAACAGCACCGCGGCCATTCTGCTGGCCCTGTATGTGGCCGTAGCCGAAGAACAGGGCGCGGACCTGAAGAAAATCTCCGGCACCATTCAGAACGACCTGCTGAAAGAGTATATCGCGCGCGGGACCTATATCTATCCGCCCAAGGCGAGCCTGCGCATCGTCACCGATATCTTCGCCTACTGCAAAGACCATGTTCCGAAATGGAATCCCATCTCGATCTCCGGCTATCATATCCGCGAGGCGGGATCGACGGCCGCGCAGGAGATCGCGTTTACTTTGGCGAACGGTTTTACCTATGTCGATGCCGCCCTTTCAGCGGGCCTCGCGATCGACAGCTTTGCACCTCGGTTAAGTTTTTTCTTCAATGCCCATAACCATCTGTTCGAAGAGGTGGCCAAGTTCCGGGTGGCGCGCAAGATCTGGGCGGAAACGATCAAAGCCAAGTACAGCGCGAAGGATCCGAATTCGATGAAGCTGCGCTTTCATGCCCAGACCGCCGGCTCGATGCTCACCGCCCAGCAGCCCCAGAACAACCTCATCCGCGTGGCGGTGCAGGCGATGGCGGCCGTGCTCGGCGGTGCCCAAAGCCTGCACACCAACGGCTTCGATGAGGCACTCGCACTTCCAACCGAGGATAGCGCCCGGCTAGCGTTGCGCACCCAACAGATCCTTGCTTTCGAAAGCGGCGTTGCCGATGTGGCGGACCCTCTGGGTGGTGCGTTCCTCGTCGAGGAGCTCGGGCGCGAGCTCGAGTCCAAGGCACGCTGGTATCTTTCCGAGATCGCCGCCCGGGGCGGCATGGTGAGCTGCATTGAAAGCGGCTACGTGCAGAAGGAAATCCAGGAAGCCGCGTACCGCACACAGCTGCAGATGGATCAGAGCGAGCAGCTGCAGGTCGGAGTGAACTGCTTCCAGGCAAAGGATAAGCGCCCGGCGGATTTGCTGAAGATCGACCGCTCCGTGGAAGACCGGCAGGTGAAGAAGCTGAAAAAGTTCAAAGCCGGCCGTGACAAAAAGATTGTCGAGGCGGCGCGGGAGGCTCTGAAGCGAGCTGCCTCATCGGGAGAAAATCTGATGCCCTTCATCGTGAAGGCCGTGAAGGCGGAGGCTACCTTGGGAGAGGTAAGCGACGATCTACGTGCAGTATTCGGCACCCACCGCGAAATTCTCACCGTGTAATCCGATAAAACAGAATATGTTTGTCCGGCATTCACCGTTTGCCGGGTAAATTCGCAGAAAAGTTCCAGAAATCCAACTCTCTAGCCGAAAAGAAGGTGTGAGAAGTTATAGCCTGAGAACCCGCCTTTTCCTGAGCTGCCTCCTGGTGCTGGCACTGCTGTTCGGCGGAATATTTTTCTACGTCAAAGGGTATAGCGGGAGGCGCGAGGAAGAACGGGCCAAGCTCTCCTTCGACCGGGCCATCCAGCACTACCGCGGCCTGCGCCGCGAGGGTCTGCTGAATACCTCGCAGGGAAGACATCTGCTCGACCTCGCTGGTATCGAGCGCGTGATTCTCACCGACCCCCGCTTCACGCTTGACGAAATTAACCTCATCCGAATCGCCGGTGACACTAACCCCGGCAAAGTGCACCTCTCCGAAGGCAACTTTCTTGTGAGCCCGCCCCTGCGGGAGGAGACTGAGCACGCCTACCTGATCTACTCCCTGGCGGAATCGGAGCGCGCCTCCCGCGAACTTCTGGAGGGATTGCTGGCTTCGGGGATCGCACTTTTCCTTCTTGCCACAGCTTTCTCGCAGCTGCTGGCCCATGAAGTTACGCGACCCCTGCGGACGCTCCGCCAGAAAATTCGCTCCATGGCCTCCACGCTGGATCTCGACCCACCGGAAGAAAAAGGGGACGAGCTGCGCGCCCTGACCAAATACTATCTCGATTTCGCCCAGCATCTGCAGACGGCGTTCGAGCACAAAAAGCTCGCCATCGCGGAGCTCGAGACCTATAAAGCGGAGTTGCTGAGAGTGAATGGGAACCTGCACCGCCGTCTTTTTCAGGTGAAGGTGCTGCTCTCGCTCTGGAGTGAGCGCGACAAGGCGCTCGATGTGAAGGACTTCCTCTCCCGCTTCCTCGAGATGCTTCTGCCCGGGCTGCCGTTCGAATACGGGTGCGTAATCATCCGCCCGATCGCCGACATGGGCTCAGAGACCATCTTCGCCAAGAAACTCGATGCGACCACGGGCGCACGCCCCGGAGTCCGCGACCTGGAAGAAGACCAGAGCGGATCGTCCATCACTTTATGGACCGATATCGTCGATCCCCAGGTTCGCGCCTATCTGATGCGCGAGAGCGAAAGCTGCATGGGCGTGAACGCCGTGACAATAGGAAAAGTGCATGGGCGGATCCGCACGGACTCCCCTCCCGCGAACATCACCGTTCTGTCCCTGCGGCTCCAGCAGGGCGATGAGCCCCTGGGAAGCGTGCACTTCCTTACCGAGCAGGCGAGCCCGATGATTTCGGGCGCACTCAGCGAGTTCCTGCTTAACCTGAGCGCCCAGGTGGCGGCACAGTTGCAGATCCAGGCGCTGTCCTACGCCACGCGCGTGGACCCCCTCACCCGTCTCTACAACCGCGGTTACCTCAACGACCGCCTACGCGAAGAGCTGGTGCGCTCGGCCCGCAAGCACGAGCCCTTTTCCCTGATCCTCCTGGACATCGACGGCTACAGCGGGATTTACGAGAAGCATGGCCAGCAGATGGCGGACAAGGTGATCCGCGACGTGGCCTCCCTGCTCAAACGATCCTGCCGCGGCAGCGACGCCATCTGCCGCTTCTCCGGCGCCGTGATGGCGATCGTGCTCGCCGACACTCCCCTTTCCGGCGCGAAGATCTTCGCCGAAAACGTGCGCAAGACGGTGGAAGCCGAGAAATTCGAGTTACCGGAAGGCCACCTGCAGGTCACCGTGAGCATGGGGCTGGCCGAATTCCCCGCTCATGCGGACGGTGTGGAAGAACTTCTGGCCTCTGCGGATGAGGCATTGAGAGACACCAAAGACAGGGGAGCAAACTCCTGGAAGGTCGCGGCCTGAATTAACCTTGATCTGCGGGGCGGCAGGCTTCGTCGATCGAAATCGTATACTTGCTGGGATTGAAGAGGCGGCCAAGCCACTTCCTGTCCTTTTCCTCGGCCTCGGGCCGGATGCGGCAGCCGGGGATGGACGAGAACTGGTCCGTCAGCAAGGCGCGGTGGAGGGTGATCCTCAGGGCATCGAGATCGAACTCGGCGCGAAGCCGCGTGGCCCTCGCCTGAGCCACCTGCCGTTCGGCCTCGAACACATGCAAAAGATCCGTAAGGCCGAGTGTATAACGCACGAACTCGCTCTGCACCACGCCTTCCCGGAGACGTTCCGCCTCTGCATAGGCGGTGATCTGGCGTTTGGCTTCGGCGATGGACCCGACCGTGGCTTCCACCAGCTGCTGCTGCTGCAGCTTCAGCTCCTGGAAACGGAGGCGGATCTCGTTGATATTGTCGTTGGCGAGCTGGATGTTGGGAACATAATCGAAGCCGATGCTGAACCCTCCAGCTACGCCAAGATGGTCAAGGGCGCTGCCGCCCGAGACGATGCTCATGCCCGCGCTATTGAAAAAGCCGAATACTTTGCCCCAGCGGGCAGCCTGGGCCGCCTTGTAAAGATGCTGGATCTGGGTAGCTTCGGGCGAAACCGCCTGCACCTTCGCCAGCACCTTGTCGAGGCTCAGCGATTCCGAAGCGCTGGCGGGTGTATGCTGCGGATCCAAAGTGAGCGTATCCGCCATGCCGAGGCTCAGCATCTCTTTGAGGGAGCTTTTCTCGGTGAGCAAAAGCTCATCCATCTTGGCGATGTCGCCATAAGCCGTCTGCACCTGGGCTTCGGCCTGGTCGATGTCGATCTGGGGCACGTTACCCACAAAGTCCTGCTGGTCGCGCAGCCAGTTGCGCACTTTCACCCAGTCGTTGTACTGCGCCACCACCACTTCACGGATCCCAATATCGGTGAGCACCGTCGCGTACAAGCTGTAGGCAGAGGCATATTGATTCAGCTGTACCAAGCGATAGGAAACCTTCTGCGCTTCCAGCAGCGAGGCGTTCTCGTGAAGATTGGCCCAGTTGGCGGGCACCAGGAAGGGCAGCATCACCGTGATCGCGGAAAGCAGGAAGGCCGGACCGCCGGTGAGCGCGCCGATGGAGGCACCGAGATCGAGGCGGGGCAAAAGGTTGCCCCGGGCAATCATCACGCGGTCTTTCGCCTGGTGCACTTTGTTGAGCGATTGAAGCACGCCGATATTGTTGTAAACCACCATCTGGCGCAGGTTGGCCGGGTTCAATGCCACGCTCTTCGCTTCTGCAAAAGGAGAAAGCAGAAGCGAGGCTGCCAGAAGAAGAGAGAAAAACGGACGCATCGTCAGCGGTTCCTGCCAGGACGGGCCACAAGAGCCGCGTCGAATTTGTAAGTAACGCCGCGGCTGGAATTGCGGAAGGTACAGCGATAGCCGGCATCCAGCGCATTGCAATCCAAGGTGGAGATCGTGCCGCCATTCGTGCCGCTGATCACGCCCTGGTAATGAAGGCGGCGGTTGTTGCTGTCGAACTCCGTGCCTTCGAGCGCCATCGGAGAGCCTTCAAACTCGAGAGTCACTGCCGCCATCTTCTGGTCGGCGAA
>DATBTF010000084.1:0-45619 GCA_036559405.1 Bdellovibrionota bacterium | reverse complement strand
GTATACCACCACCGGGGGCTTTCGGGCCTTTGCTTGTCTCAGGTAGAAATCGCTGTCTGCCAGCGCGGCCATAGCGTTTTGCAAGCCCCCACCGTTTACTCCGAAATTCAGTACTCGGAGACGGTCCTTTGAGGCGGATGCAAGCTGGGCCGGCAAGGTGCTTTCCTCACCCACGCCGGCACCGTAGGTGATGGAGCAGCCTAGCGCAAAAAGAAGACTCTGATTTTCCGACACTGGCGTGGACATATTATCCCCGCGCAGCCCCAGTGGACCCGTTTTGTGGTGGGCGTGAGAGATTCCGAGCTTCGGATTTTCACAAAACCATTCTGCGGCTGGAACGATGGGCACGTGGTTTCTGTAAAGAAAGGAACTTTCCCAGTGGTGTATTGCCATTGGCAAAATTGCGGTGAACCCGGCTTGCCTTTCGGCTGGTAATTCGCAAATGGCGCCGGGGGCGGGCAAGATCAGGTTGAATAGAGCGAATGGCAGGGAGGTAAGGAGAAGAAGGGCAGATGAACGCGGAAAAATTCTCAGGAAAAGACAGGAAAGTGAAATAACGAACTGCCACGTGAAGGTGAAGAACACGAAAATTGCCGCGAAGTATACAGCAGGTAGAATCTTTGATCTGATCACGAAATGATTATTGCGCTGGAATCGCCTTACGATCAAAGATTTTATCGGCTTCGAGGGCATCGTAGGGCTCAAGCTCGGGCATGGTGCGCACCGGGATCTTGGCTTGCCCGTCGCGGGAGGTGATCATCGCGCCGCTCATATCTTCAGGCTGGCGGCCGAGGGAGAGGCTTTCAGTGCGCACTTTCACGGCGGTGGCGTCGATCGGGAGCAGCAGCACGCCAGTCCAGATCAGCACGGTGCCGTTGGTGTACACATGGGCCACGGGGCCTTCGAATTCGAAAGGGTGTCCGTCTCGGTAGGCCTGCACATACACCTGCTTGCCCACGCATACGCTTTCCTTTTGCGGGCTGCAGTCCACGGGTTTGCCGAGCTGCTTGGCCTGGTAGACGAAGTCGATTCCGTCGTGCACCACTGCCGAGCAGTTCTCGAACAGCCGCACCACTTTGCCTTCGGGAACGCCGATCGAACTCGAGGGAACCGGATGCCACACGCTCTGGCCGGTGCAGATGTCGGTGCCGTTGGAGCGGCAACAGCGCGGGGTTTCGGGAGAAAGGGTGTGGAGATTCTCAAATTTCACGCGGGCGAATTTACCGTCGTCGAGCTGCACCTGCCGGTCGCCGTTCTCGTAGCGGGCGGTAATCTTAACCACTTTGTCGTTCCAGTCCATTACGGAGCCGCGGATGATGGCGTAGGTGCCTAGCTTGAGCTTATCGTTCAGCTCTTTATTTTTCTTTTCCTTGGCCGCGCGGCGGGCCTCGTAGGAAGCGGGCTTGCGGATCTTTTCCAGTCTTATTACCGGCGCGGGATCGGTGCTGAACAGACGAACGTTGTTGATCCCCGGTTCGGCGCCGAGCGCGGGCAGGGCGGTGGCCCAGAGAAGCGCGATGAACTTGAGCACGCGGGGGTGCATGGAGTCTCCTTCGTGTTTCTTTTCGGCCATTTAGGAGGGAAAACTGAGGGATTTCCCGTTTCTTCACCCGCTTCCTGCTAGTGTGCTAAGGCCTCGATTTCCCCTGGGAACTGGGCTATTTACACGGAATATGAAGCTGCCGTTTCGCACTCCCTCCCGCTACACGGAGGTGCGCCACTTCCCCTCTCTGCCCGCCCTGGGCCGGGCTCTTGCGTCCGCGGATGCCTGGATCCTCGTGGACGCGGGCGTTTCTCGTACGCTCCCTTTCGTGGGCCGGGGTGTACTGGAGATCGGCGGGGGCGAGGAATGCAAACGCTGGTCGCAGCTCGAAAAAATTCTCGCCTGGCTGGCCGAGAGCGGAGCCGAGCGCAGCCAACCATTAGTCGTAATCGGCGGCGGGGCCGTGCTAGATCTCGGCGCTTTTGCGGCCTCGCTTTATCGGCGGGGAATGCCTCTGATTCTGGTGCCCACCTCCCTGCTGGGAATGGTCGATGCCGCTCTCGGCGGGAAAACTGCCGTCGATCTGGAGCGTGACGGGCACGTCCGGAAGAACTTCGCCGGCACCTTCTATCCGGCCGGGCAGGTTTGGCTGGCCACAGACTTCCTGCGCACCCTGCCCGAACGGGAACGCCTGAGCGGGGCGGGGGAAGTGTTCAAGTCGATGTGGATCGCAGGAAAGAAGTGGAACCGGGCGCCGCTGGTGGAATACGTGCGCTCGGGCAAGGTGAGCAAGGGACTCGAGACTCTGATCCGCGCCTGTCTCTCGCTGAAATGTTCCGTGGTGGCCAAGGACCCGCTCGACGAAAAACGGCTGCGCGAGGTTCTGAATTTCGGGCATACCGTGGGCCATGCGCTGGAAAGCACGAGCTCGCTCAGCCATGGCGAATGCGTGCTCTGGGGAATGGCCGTGGAGACGGCGCTGCTTGGCAAAAGCGGAAAACCAATGGCGCGGCAGTGCTCCGAGGCTGTTGCTTCGCTAGCCCGTAGTTTTCCTGCGGAGCTAGGCCAGATTTCCGCGGCGGAATGGATCACTCTGCTGGGGGCCGACAAGAAGGCGCGCGGAGGCAAGATCGAGATGAGTTTGCTGGCCAAGCCGGGAAAAGTGGTGAAGCGGCGTTTTTCAGCCGACGAGATCGCTCACACGATCAGAGAGTTTCCGGGATCCTTCCAGCTCTGAGCAGGGAATCGGCGAGTGTGATCGCCACCATTGCTTCCACCACCGGAAGAATCCGCGGAAGCGGGAAAGAATCGTGGCGCCCGCCCACGCGGATCTCCACTTCCCGATTGTTGCGGAAATCGACGGTGGAAATGGCTTCGGGAATGCTCGTGGGCGCGTGAAAGCTCACTCCCAGCAGCAAGGGAAGGCCTGTGCTCAGCCCGCCCAGGAGACCGCCATGTTTGTTTCCGGAAGGCCGCGGGCCCGCGGGAGTCACCGCGATCGGATCGCGGATCTGCGAGCCCGGCAGCTGCGCCATCGCGAGGCCGCCTCCCGCTTCGAAGGCCACGGCTGCAGGCAAACTCATCAGCGCATGGGAGAGCAGCGCGCCCAGCTTATCGAAGACCGGCTCGCCCAAGCCCACTGGAAGCCCGTCGACGCGGCAGCGCACGGCTCCGCCCCAGCTGTCGCCTTTGTCTTTCAGGGCGAGGGCGGCGTGGGCCCAGTCTTTTCCGCAGGAAAAAGGCACGCCGATCTCATTTTCTCCGAGAGCGCCACGCAGCTTGGCCAGGGGAAGCGCGGATGCTTCCGCTTTCTGGTCGATGGTTAAGGTGTTCGGTCCGGCGGATTCGATCCAGGCCAACAGCTCCACGCCGAACTTCTGCAAAAGCTTTTTTGCCACAACCCCAGCCGCCACGCGGGAGGCGGTTTCCCGGGCGCTGCTCCGTCCGCCGCCGCGATGGTCACGGTGGCCGTGCTTGAGCTGGGTGGTGAGATCGGCATGGCCGGGACGGGGACGATGCCGCAGCTCTTCGTAGTCCGCCGGGCGTTGGGCCGAATTCTCGATCCGCAGAGAGATGGGGCAGCCGGTGGTGCGTCCTTCGAACACTCCCGACTCGATCGTCACCCGATCGGCCTCCTGGCGAGGAGTGGTGAATCCCGATTTTCCACCCTGCCGCCTCTGCATATCCGCAAGGAAATCCTCGGGATCAAGGGCGAGGCCGGAGGGGCAGCCGTCGACCACGGCGCCGAGCGCGGGACCGTGGCTTTCGCCCCAGGTGGTGACTTGGAATATGGTTCCGAAGCGGTTTCCGTTCATGCTAAATTCCGGCCTGCAGTATGACATACGTTTGCATTACAGGGAACGAGCAAAGCCCGGCCACTCTCCAGCAGCGGATCGAGCGTGTGCTTTCGTCCCATCCCCGCGTGCTCTGCGAGCTCCGCCTCGACTACCTTGATTTACCCCCCGCCGCCGCTTTTTCCTTCCTGGCCCGGCTTCCCGCGGAGGCGGCGCCCCGCCTGGTGCTCACCCAGCGCCTGAAGGCCTCGGGACCTCTGGCGGCCGGCGGCTGCGGCTGGGATGTGCTCACCTGGCAGAGCTGGTGGCACGACGTGATGGCCCTTCGCCCCTGGTTCGCTGCCGACCTCGACTGGGTGGTGCTTGACCGCTTGTCCGGCGAGAGCCTCAGCTGGCGGGGCCGATTCCGCTCTCGCCACGCCTTCTTTTCCCTGCACGCCACGATCGCGGAGGCCGAAAGCGAGCTGCCGAACCTCGTGGCCAGCGCCAAGCAGCACAATGCCGGGGTGAAGCTGGCTTGCCCTGTGGAAACGGCCGGCGATCTTGCTCGTTTAGCCAGGCTGTGGAAACAGGTGGCGCCCCTCGATTTCCGAACGCTGGTAGCCATGGGGCCCGCGGGCAAGGCCTGGCGCTGGTGTCCGCTGGCGGGCTCGCTTACCTATTTCGCTGCAGACGCGGCCAGGGCCACGGCGCCTGGGCAGGAGGAGATGGCGTCCGTGCTTCCCTATCTTTCCACCAAGCAGCGTCCGGATCTCTTCCTGCTTCTCGGCGACAATCCAGAGAACAGATTTGGCGAAGAGCGCTGGAACCGCGCCTTCCTGCGCAGGGGCGCGCAGGCCCGCTACCTGAACTGTCCCACCAAGGACGAGCCCGGCGAAGCATGGGCGAATGCCATGCAGGAGTGGATGGAGGCCGCCTCCATCCGGGGCGCGAGCGTTACCAAGCCCTACAAGCTGAGCTTTCCGCCGGCTCCCGTGAACACGCTCAAATGGAACAAGGAAGGCTGGGAAAAATCGAATACCGATGGCGAGGCCGTCTGTTCTCTGCTGCTCAAGAACGGGATCCGCAGCGGTGAGACGGTATTGATCGCGGGGGGAGGAGGCGCCGCGCGCGCGGGCCTCTCCGGCTTGAAGGAAGGCGGTTTCTCCGCCGCCCTCTGGGTGCGCGAAGGTGGCAAGCTAGGCCCTCGGCCCGACGGCGCGGCCCTGGTTTCCACCTGGCCGGGCGAGTTCCAGGAGGCGCTCGTGGAGGCGCTGGTGCTTTCCGGTCCCTGCGCCTTCCGTCTTGTGATCGACGCCCAGTTCACGCGGGAGCCGGCCGAATCCCCGCTCGCGCGCTGGGCGATGTCGGCGGGAGTTCCTTACCTCTCCGGCGCTTCCTGGTGGCGGGAGCAGGCGCGGCTGCAGGATAGCGCCTGGTTTGGCCCCGACCGCCTGGGGCAGGCCCAGGAAGGCGTTTTGTCGCTGGTGCCCGCCTCCAAAAGCGAGACCCTCCGTGCGCTGGCGATCGCCGCCGCCTTTGGATTGCCCGCGGAGATCCGTGGCCCTGCCTTGAACGAGGACACCGAGGTCTTCGTGCGTGCCATCGAGGCGCTGGGGGTTTCTGTGGACTACGACGGCGCTACCTGGCGCGTCTTCCCGCCCCAGGAGCTGCGCCCGCCTTCCGCTCCCATCGACATGGGTGAAGGGGCCACGGGCCTGCGCATTCTGGGGGCGCTGAGCACTCTGATGAGCGGCACCCTGAAGGTCTCCGCTTCCGGCCGGCTGCAGGAGCGTCCGCAGGACGAGCTGCTCGCCGCCCTGGGAGGCGCGCCCGCCACCTGGCCGCTGGAAATTCCCTGTGGGCGCGAGCTTCCCCAGTCCGTCTCCCTCGAGCGCTCCAGCCAGTTCGCCAGCGGTTTCCTGATCGCCGGAGCGGCGGCCATCCACAAAGGCAGGATTCAGTCCTATGAGCTAAAGCTTGAGGGCGAAAGCCGCTCGCTCCCTTACCTGCAGCTCACCCTCCTGCTTCTGCGGGAGTGCGGGATCGCCTCAGAGCTCGAAGGAAATTCCGTAAAGCTCACCCAGGCCGAGAAGAAGCGGAAGCTCACCTTCACCATCGAGAAGGATGCCTCTTCGCTCGCTTTCCTCGAAGTTTACGCCCGCCGCTGGAAGCTCGCTTCGCTCTTCCAGGGAACGAGCCGCCAGGGCGATGGCGAGTTTCCGATCCTGCTCGACCGTCTGCTGGCCGGCGAATCCAGGATCAGCCTTCGCCATCATCCCGATCTGGCGCCTCCGCTCTGGGCCGCCGCCGCGCTTTTCCGTCTGTCTCTTGAGGTGCGCGATTGCCCCCAGCTGCGGCTGAAGGAGAGCGACCGGGTGCGCCTGCTGGTGGAGGCCGCGGCCGCCATCGGCGGGGCGGGGGAGGAACGGCCGGACGGCTTTAAAGTGGACTTCACCCGCCGATCGAGCGTGCGCTGGGAAACCTTTTTGCGCACCGACGGCGACCACCGCATCGCCATGGCCGCCGGCCTGCTTCAAACCGATGAGCCCCTCGTCGCACCCGACCGCAAAGACTGCGTGCGCAAGAGCTTCCCGCATTTCTGGCACGCGCTCGCAGCCCTTGAGGAGGCCTTGCCCGGATGAAAGCTGTGTGGCTGATCGGCTTTCGGGCTTCCGGAAAGACCACTTTGGGAAAAGAAGTGGCCAGGCACCTTGGCTGGGACTTTCTCGATCTCGATGAGGAGTGGGAGAGACGCAACCAAACCACCATCTTGGAATTCGTGGCGGACAAAGGCATCGACCACTTCCGCAAAGAAGAGGAAAATTTGCTGCGCGAGATGGACTCTCTGCTCTCCGACTCTTCCCTAAAGAAAACCGGCCTGATCCTGGCCACCGGCGGAGGCTTCGTGGATTGGCCCGCCTCATTCCAAATCGTGGCACTTAGCCGCCACCCGAAAGCCTATCTCGAACTCCCCGCCGAGGCGCTCTGGGAGCGGCTCAAGAGCAGCCCAGATCGTCGGAAAATCGGGGACTTATCAGACTTTGAGACCATGCAGCTGCTGCTCGAAAAGCGCCGCCCCTTTTATGAGAAAATCGCTTCCTTCCGCCTGAAATCTCAGGCTATAAAAGACTGCCTTGCGCAACTAGAAAGCCACCTCGCGAAGCGTTGAACGCTTGCCGGCTTCTTGCGGAAGCTGGTGGGGACTTAAGCTGAAATGCTGCTTTTTTTGCGATCCAAAGATCTAATCCTCGAAGCCCGTGAGCGTCTCACGAATCTGGGCGTCAGCTTCCAGATGGTTTCGGGCGAGCCGGTTTTCGAAATCCGTTCCCAACTAAGCATTTTCCCTCCCCAGGTTCTTGCGTCTAAGCTCGCGGACCTCGGCCGCGTGGAAGCGGCGAAATCCAAGACTCCTTTGCTCGACATGATCCCGAGCGGACACGAAGTGAAGGTGGAAGTGAAGGGCCGCAAGGAGCCCATCATCTTCCGCAACCAGCCCCGCCAGGCGGTGTGGATCGCCGGCCCGTGTTCGCTGGATGAGTCCAACAGCATCCGGGAAAACGCCCAGCGTCTCTCGGGTTTGGGGATCCAGGTTTTGCGGGGCGGAGCCGTGAAGCCGCGCACTTCGCCCCATGAGTTCCAGGGAGTGGGCCGCTCCGGCTATGCCCTTCTCGCCGATGCTGCCCACGAATTTGGCATGGCCTGCATTTCGGAAGCGCTTTCGGAAGACGATGTGGTGGAAGCCGTGGAGTTTCTCGACATCATCCAGGTGGGCGCGCGCAATATGCAGAACTTCGCGCTCCTGCGCAAGCTAGGCCGCTGCAGCAAGCCGGTGATGCTCAAGCGCGGCCCCGGCGCCACGCTTCTCGAGTGGGCTTCGGCCGCGGAATACATTCTTGCCGAGGGCAACCGCTGCGTGATCCTTTGCGAGCGGGGCGTGCGCGGTCTCGAGCAAGAACTGCGCTATACGCTGGATCTGGCCGGCGCGGCCTTCATGCAGCACCGCTATCCCTTGCCCATGGTGATCGATCCCTCGCACGCCACGGGCATCAAACAGATCCTCGATGCCTGTACGGCCGGCGCTCTCGCTATGGGCTTTGCCGGCGTGATGCTGGAGACCCACCCCCGTCCCGTGGAGGCGCGCTCCGACGCGCTCCAGGCGCTTACGAGCGAGGACTTCGCGAGTCTCGCTGGCCGCTATCTACAGAACTGATACGCGATCTATAATAAAATAAATTTTAATGCTGGGGGTGCTGCCCCATCTGTTCCAGGCGGTCTAGCGCTTCCACGAACACCCTGTGGTCTTTGCTGCCGGGGGCGGCCATGCCGTAGTCGCCATGGTCGACGGCGGGAGATTCCAGAAGCGTTCCCTTGCCCGCGCTCAGGCTGGTGAGCCGCTCCAGCGTATCGAAGTCCACGGCATCATCCTGCCGGGAAGCAATCAGCACATAGGGGGCGCGCAGCTTGCGGAAGTCGACTCTTTGCTCGTCGGCCACGATGCGCGACGGGGGATTTACATACTCCATCTGAAAGGCTCTGTTCGTGGAGCCGGCCCTGCGCCCATGGCGGTTGAAGTCGGTTACGAGCGTGAGCAGCTCGCAGGTGCCGCTGAGGTATTCCACGAAACGGGCTTTTTCATAGCCAGAGCCCTCCTTTTTGCGGAAAAAAATTTCCCTCAGTCCCTTGGGCAGGAGGGGTTTGGCCGTGCAGGCCGAGGCGCCGCCGAAGAGGGCGTCGTTGATCGCCACCGGCGGGGCGATCGCCAGGAAACCCGTGATCTCGGGGAATCTCTGGCTGCCTTCGAGCACCGAAAGCAGGCCGCCGAGGGAATAGCCCACGAGATAGATTTTCTCTCCCAGGCCTTTGGCCAGGTCCACGCCGAAGCGCACGTCTCTTTGCCAGCTCTTGCGGCTGACATCAAAGAGCGAGAAGCCGCCGGATCCTGCGAGCGCCGAGCGGGTGCCATGCCCCTCGAGCAGCACAGAGAACACATTGTGTCCGCGGGCGCTCAGCTCGGCCGCGAGGGTTTCCATTTCGGAGGGATCCTTGCTGAAGCTGTGCACGAGCACGAATACTTTTTCGGTGGGGTGGCCTGTCAGATGGGCCCTGGGTCCGCTGAATAGCACGGGCGCGCGTTCGCCTGCATAGCGCTTGGTCCGGTCGGGCCGGCTGTCCAGGTAAAGGTCCAGCACCTGGGTGGCCGCATTATAGCAATCGCTGCGGGGATGATTCTGGCTGCAGCGGCTGATGCTTGCGGAGGCCGCAATGAAACGGCCCTCCAAGCGGGCATAGGCGTTCTCGCCTCCGAAAAACCCGAGTAGCATGGCCAGTTGCCAAAAACCGAAGGCCCGCGTTAGATTCCTGAAATGCATTTTCTCCCCATGACCCAGCTCGGCGAGCACGCATTCGTGAACGGTGAGGCTGCCCGCCAAAAAGGCAGGGAGCTGTCGGCTACCTACGGTTCCGCCGATCCGTTCGCTCATTGCGTGATTGAAAACTTCTTACCCCTGGAAATTGCGGAACGACTTTTACGAGAATTTCCGGTCGTAGTCGAGCGCGAAATGACGCGCTCGCAAGAACTTTATAAAGGCCTGATCCTGCCCGACCAGCTGCCCGATTCAGCCGCCTTCGCCCGTGGGCTTTTTTATACCTTCAACTCTCTCCCTTTTATCGCTTTCCTCGAGGAACTTACGGGAATCACTGGCTTAGTGCCCGATCCCTATTTCCTGGGCGGAGGCTTCCACGAGACCCTGAGGGGAGGCCGGCTGGGCATCCATGCCGACTTCAATATCCACCAGAAGCTCCGCCTTCGCCGGCGGATCAACGTGCTGGTCTATCTGAACAAGGACTGGGCGCCCGAATACGGGGGCGAATTGGAGCTATGGACCAAGGATATGAAGCAAAAGGCCGTGGGCGTGGCCCCGCTTTTTAACCGCTGCGTGATCTTCAATACCGACGACGACTCCTGGCACGGCCATCCCGATCCCATGACCTGTCCCGAGGAGAGAAGCCGCAAGAGCCTGGCTTTGTACTATTACACTGCCTCGGACGCGATTTTTAACGAGCGGAAGTTGAACACCACCAACTTCCAATCCCGATCCGGCACGGGCGACAAACGCGACTGGGCGATGCATGCGAAATACTTCGTGCGTGATCTTGTGCCGCCTGTATTGCTGCGGGGACTGCTGAAGCTGAAGACCGTAGTAAAAGGATAGCGCTAAAGCGGGCGCTTAATTCTCAATCACAGGACGCTTGCCCACGTAGAGCCAGGTCATCCCGCCGCTGAGCGGGCGCGGAGCGAAGGCGAGAAAGCCGCTCTTGCTCAGCATTTTCTTCACCTGATCGGGAGCAGGAAAATCGATCACCGACTGCGCCAGATAGTCGTAAGGCGCACGAGGTGCGAAGAAGCTCGCGAACTTCGGCATGCCTTTCTTCAAGAGGAAAGAATAGATCACCCGGCTGAGTTTCCCTCTGGGCAATCCAAGTTCCAGAATCGCGAACACTCCGCCCGGCTTGAGCACGCGGAAGGCCTCTTCCGCCGCTTTCTGGCGCAGGTCTTCGGCCACGTTGCGGAAGCCGAAAGCGATGGTCACCACGTCGAGGGTGCCGTCTTCAGCGGTGATCGCCTCGGCCACGCCCTCTTTCCAATCAATTCTACGGTGCGCGCGCGGAACCTTTTCCCCTAAGGCTTTCGCTTTCGCAACCTCGAGCATGGCGGGGGTGGGGTCGGTGCCGATCACTTTGGAGCCGGGCCAGCGGTCGGCCATCATCCGGGCCACATCGCCGGTGCCGGTGGCGAGGTCGAGAGCGGCATCGGGTTTCTTGCCGATGGCCGATTCGCAGACTTCCAGCATCGAATTCCGCCAGCGCTTGTCCATGCCGGCCGTCATCACGGCGTTCAGGAATTCATATTTTGGGGCGACTTCGGAAAAGATTTCGACTGTATGTGCGGTTTGCTGCGGCTTTTGAGAGCCGGTCGGAAGATTTTGCTCCATGCATTATAAATAGCACAGATTGAGGGGGGAGGCTACCGTCCCCAGACGCGAATGTGCACGGGCTGCAGGCCGCGTGACTTCACGGGAATCGGAAGCAAATCGAGACGATGGCCCGGGAAGAGACCTTGGGCGGGGTCCACGCAGCCGCCGGTATAGTCTTGGTCGATCGTTTCATCCCCGATTTCGATCGTAAGACGGGCAATATTGTATTCGTAGCCGAAGGCGCCGCCTTCGGTGGAGCGAACATAGGATCCGTGGAGAAGACCATCGCCCCGGCTGCTGAGCTGCAAGCGTACTTGCGATGGGTGCAGCTCTCCTCCGTAAATCGCGGCCAGAGGAACGCTCTGGGAAAAGTCGGAGCCGAGGTCCCACTGCACCACGCGGTCGGCAACGAGCTCATACTCCTCGCAAAAAGCGCCATGCGCCTCCACGGGGGCGGTGAGGAAGAAGAGAAAGAAAAAGAAGACTGGAAAGCGCATCGTAAGACACGCTTCGGTGGATTTGACGCAATGTTGAGCAAATTAATCTGACAATTGGCGGTAAGAAATTCCAAAAGGAAATCAGCCTATTCAATAGCTGATGGTGGCGAGCTCGGCTCCGGCCCGGGTGACTAACACGGAAGCGAGTTCGCGCTCGGGCGCCCCTTCTTCCGATCCGGAGAGGGTAACCAGAAGTTTCCCCTCATCCAGGGCAACGGAGTCGAGGAGGAGGCCCTTGCGGGGGTGAAAGCAGAGCTTCTTCCCGCTGATTGCCGTCCCATTCTCCTGCTGGGCCTGTAGCTTCCAGAACACTCCCTCGGTATTGATCAGGGTGCGGGGGCCAGGAGCTTCCGAGCCGCAGCTTTCTCCGCTGGTATAAAACGCCTGTACCCAGCCTTGCCGGTCCGGAGCGATTTCCAGAGCCACGGGCACGCGGGAGACCGTGGCCAAGGTGCGAGCTTTGATCATCGACTCGGCGAAGCGCCGCGCCTCGGAGCGGGCGTTCAAGTTGGTGCGCAGTTCACGGGCTACAGGAAAGCCCAGCAAGGTGAGAAAGGCGATCGCGGAGACCAGGAGCACGCGCCGGCGGAAGCGGAGCTTGAGGTCCTCGGGGTCGGGAAGGGACTCCTCGACGTGGAAAATTGTGTTTCTTCGGAAAAGGGCCATTCAGCGGTTTCCAAAATACCACTGCCATAGCGGCTCACCAAAGAAAAAGGCCGCCAGCGCTCCGAGGGCGAGGAACGGACCGAACTGCACGGCCGTGCTCCCCTTTTTTCCTTTCAGCGCGATCAGGAATATTCCCAGGATGGAGCCGAGAAAGGAGCTGAGCACGAGGGAAGTAAGCGCCCCTCTCACCCCCAGGAAGGCGCCGACCATCGCCAGGAACTTGATGTCGCCGCCGCCGAGCCCGTCGCGCTTCGCCGCCATTTTGTAGGCCCAGGCCACGAGGTACAGGATGCCGCCGCCCACCACCACGCCTGCGAAGCTGTCGAGCGGATGGAAGCCGGGGATCAGAAGCGAGCTGGCCAGGCCCACCACGATTCCCGGCAGGGTAATTTTGTCGGGCAGGATCCAGTGGTCGATGTCGATGAAGGTGCAGGCGACCAAAGCCGCGAGAAAGAAGAAGTGAAAAGGCCAGGCGATAAGGACGGGGAAGAAAACGGCGGAGAGCGTGAACAGGCAGGCCGTGAGCAGTTCCACCAGGGGATACCGCCAAGCGATCTTCTTTTTGCAGTTCGCGCATTTCCCGCCCAGCACGATCCAGCTGAGCACGGGCACGTTCCAGTGCCAGGGGATCAGCTTCTTGCATTTCGGGCAGCGCGAGCGCGGCTTGACAACGCTTTCTCCCTTGGGGAGCCGGTGGATCACGACGTTGAGGAAGCTGCCCCAGCATAGGCCGAAGAGGAAGATGAAGAAGAGCAGGATCCGCCAGGCAAAAGGAGGCAGGTCCAGCGGCTCAAACATCGGTCTATTCCTTTTCTTCCGGGTTGGGATCGTCGATCCCGTATTTTTCGATGCGGTAGCGGAGGCTGCGGAAGCTTATTCCTAGCAGAGCCGCCGCCTTTTTCTTCACGCCATTGGTTTTCTCAAGGGCCTTTATAATGTGTGCGCGCTCGAAATCCTCCACGCCCTGCTCGAGATCAATTTTTCCGGAGGCGTCAGCGGCGGACGGGGCCGGTGATGCGGCGGACGAGACGGAAGCGGTAGCAGGAGCCGGCGTCTTCGGCATCAGCAGCTTCTGGGGCAGGCTTTCCGGCAGCACCACGCTTTGGGTTTCGAGGGCTACGGCGCGTTCCACCAGGTTTTCCAGTTCGCGCACGTTGCCGGGAAAATCATACTGCTGCAGAATCCGCATGGCTTCCTTGCTGATGCTTTTCACCGGCTTGCCCATGGTCACGCTGAATTTGCGCAGGAAGTGCTCGGCCAGGATCGGGATGTCTTCGCGGCGTTCGCGCAGGGAGGGCATGCGGATCTGGATCACGTTGAGACGATAGAAAAGATCGTCGCGGAACTGGCCTTTCCCAGCCAGTTCCTCGAGGTTTTTGTTGGTCGCGCAGATGATGCGCACGTCCACGGTGATGTCCTCGGTGCCGCCCACCGGCCGGAACATCTTCTGCTGGATGGCGCGCAGGAGCTTCACCTGGATGGGAAGCGGAATATCGCCCACCTCGTCGAGGAAGAGGGTGCCTCCATTGGCCTGCTCGAAGATGCCCACTTTATCGGCGGTGGCGCCCGTGAAAGAGCCCTTTTTGTGCCCGAAGAGCTCGCTTTCGAAGAGGCCTTCAGGCACCGCCGCGCAGTTGATTGCCACGAAGGGAGCCGAGGCGGCGCTGCCGTTGCGGTGGATGGCGTGGGCCACGAGCTCTTTTCCCGTGCCGCTTTCCCCGAGGATCATGATGTTCGTCTTGGTTCCCGACACCTTTTTGATCATTTCGAACACCAGCTGCATGGCAGGAGAGTTTCCGATGATATTGTCCATCGAAAACGTCTTGCCCAGCTCGGAACGGAGCTGGCGGTTCTCGCGCTCCAGCGCGCGAGCCTTGAGCGCGTTGGCCACGGCGATCTTCATTTCGTCGATCTGAAAGGGCTTCGTCAGATAGTCGGTGGCGCCTAGCTTCATAGCTTCCACAGCGCTTTCCGTGGATCCATGCGCAGTCATCACCACTACAGGCGTTTCCGGAGCCAGACGCGTGACCTTGGTGAGCAGCTCGATGCCAGTGATGCCGGGCATGGCAATGTCGGTGATCAGGAGGTCGAAGGAGCGCTTTCCGATCAGGCTCGCCGCCGCTTCGCCCGAGTTCACCGTCTCCACGGCATAGCCCTCCCGCTTGAGCATGATCTCCAGAAGCTCGCAAATGCTGGCCTCGTCGTCGGCCACCAGGATGTTGATTTTCGCGTCGCCCGCCATCTCAGCTCCCCGTTCCGGTAAGCTCCATCGCCGACGGAGCCGGGATGGTCATCTGGAAATGAGCGCCGCCTTCCGAGGGCAGCACCTGAATTTCCCCCTTGGCCGCTTTGATGATGCGTGCCACCGTTGCCAGGCCCAGGCCGGTGCCTTTGGATTTCGTGGTGAAGAATGGGTCGAAAATTTTGGTGCTCAGCTCCTGGGGAATTCCGGGCCCGTTGTCTGTTACGTCGATCTTCACCAGGCCGTCGTCGCCGTTGGAGGACTTCACCAGGATCTTCACGGCACGTTCGCCGGCCGCCTCGCGCGAGTTCAGGAAAAGGTTGAAGAACACCTGCTTGATGCGCTCCCGGTTGGCATGCACCAGCAAAGCAGGTGCGATCTCCACGTCGATCTCCACTGGCCCGCCCTTTCCCTTGCCGCTTTGCACGGCATCGGCCACCTCGCGCACCATCTCCTTCAGGCTGAAGGCTTCGGGGCTTTCGTCCTTTGGCTTGGCGAACTCGAGGAAATCGGTGATGAGGTTGTTAAGCCTGTTGATCTCCCGCAGGGCGATATCGAACAGCCGCTTGTCCTGATCGCTCTCGATCCGGAGGTTGTTCGAAAGCACCTCGATAGAGCCCGATATGGAGGCAAGGGGGTTCCGGATCTCGTGCGCGATGCCCGCCGCGAGTTCGCCCGTGGCCGCCAGCCTTGATTCGAACTCCAGCTTTTTCTCCAGCTCGAGTGTGAGGGAGACGTCCTGGAATACGAGAATGTGGCTGATATCTTCGATCGGCTCGTCGGCAAGCTGCTTCATGGGCACGAGGTTGAGGGAACACATCGAGCGTATCGATGTTCCGTTCTTGAACACGAAGCGCAGCCGCTGGCGATCGCTCATGCCTCCCCAGGCTTGCATTACCCCCCGCAGCTCCGGCAGAAGCTCATAGTACTTCAATTTCATCTCGGGAGGGTGCTCGAGCCCGAGCAGGGAGAGCGCGGCGCTGTTCACGTTCTGCACGTATTCGTTTTTGTCCACGGTCACGATGCCCACAGGAATGGAGTTCAGCAGGCGGTCGTTGATCAGCTCGAGGCGTGCGATGCTCTGGCGCTGGCTTTCCAGCATCGTCTTCTGCTTTTTGAGCTCGTCCATGAGCTGGCCGCAAAGCAGCGCTGTGAGCAGGAACAGCAGCTCACTATAGAGCAGATTGTAGACGGAGCTGACGTTGTCGAGATCCACGTTCGCCCCGTAGATGAAAGCATATACGCAACCCGACATGGCGGCGACAATCAGGGCTCCGGAGAGCTGGTAGACCGCGGAGGCGAAAACGATATTGAGCAGATAGAGGAAAAGGAAGATCGAATCGTTCACACCGGTCAGGTAAACGAGGTAGCTCGTGAGCAGAAGGTCATAGAAAAGCTGCGAAGGCACGTAAAGGCGCACCCGCAGCGTTTGTTCCCAAAGGGAAACGTTGACGAGCGAGAAGAAGAAGGAGAAGGCGAGCACTCCATACATCCGCAGGATGGTCCCGTCGCTGAGCACGTTCACCTGGATGTCCTGCGCGCCGTTATCCTGCCGCAGGAAAATCGTGGTGAACAGGATGAGGGCCATCAGGCTGAGGCGGGCCAGGCTGAATGTGGACAACCGGCTCTGGGTGTGGAGGTCGAGCCCGGCGGCCCGGGCCGCGATCGCTTTCATCCTTCACCCTGCTGCGAACCGGCGATGTTGAATACGGGCAAGTACATGGCGATCAGGATGAAAGCCACGATGCCCCCAAGAACCACGAGCACGATCGGCTCGATCAGCTTGGAAAGGCTGCCGACGATCGCCTCCACTTCGGCCTCGTAGAAATCGGCCACCTTGATGAGCATCTGGTCGAGGGTACCGGTGTTTTCACCCACGTTGATCATCTGGATCACCATCCCCGGGAACACCTTTGCCTGCGCGAGCGGGAGGGCGATCGTTTTACCGGAGGAGATTTCCGTTTTCACCTTGGCGAGCGCTTCCTCGATGATGATGTTATCCATCGTCATTTTGCAGATCTCGATGGCGTCGATGAGGTTCACGCCGGAGGTGAGCATGGTGCCGAGGGTACGGGCGAAGCGGGCCGTGGAGCCTTTCACCAGAAGGTCTCCGAAGAGCGGCAAGCTGAGCTTGAAGCGGTCCCAGCTCTTCTTGCCCTCGGGGGTCTTGATCGTTTTCATGAAAAAGGTGACGCCGCCTACTGTGCCGCCGATGATGTAGAGAAAGTTGTTCGAGCAGAAGTGGGAGATGTTGATCACCACCTTGGTGAGGTAGGGCAGCTCACCCCCGGAGGCCGTGATCATGCTTTCGAACTGGGGCACCACGAAGGTGAGCAGGCCGAAGGTCACGCCGAATCCGACCACCAATACGGCCGCCGGATACACCATCGCGCCCTTGACCATCCGCACGAGTCGTACGTTATCGTCGAGGTATTTGGCAAGGCGGTTGAGGATGAGGTCGAGGGCGCCGCCCATCTCGCCGGCGCGCACGAGATAGACGTAGAGGTGGTTGAAGATGTCTTTCTGTTTCGACATCGCCTCCCAGAGCGGGCTACCGGCGGAAATGGACTCTTGGATGTCCAAGAGTGCTTTGCGCAGACGGGCGTTCTTTTCCCCCTGCTGGAGGATGTCGAAGGCCTGGAGCAGGGGCACGCCGGAACTCACCATCACGGCGAGCTGGCGGGTCATGATCGCCACTTCCGCGTCTTTCACGCCTGAACCGAGGAATTTCATCTCCCGGTTGAACATGCTCTCTTGTTCAATCTTGCTGGGACGGATGCCTTGCTGGCGGAGGAAGATGCGTACTTCGTCTATCGTAGGAAGGTTGACGGTGCCCTTTACGGCATCACCGTTCCGTTTCGCTCCCTCATAAACATAAATCGGCATCTGAAATTCCTCCGGTCAGTCCCCGGTTACTTCTTCTTCTGCCCAGCCATGCCCGTGAGCATACGCACCAATTCGTCGGGCACGGTGCTGGCTTCGAGCGCCGCCTCTTCCGTAATCGACCCGTCAGCGACGAGCTTGGACAAACTTTGGTTCATCGTGAACATCCCGGATTCCGCCTGGCCCACCTGCATGGCCGAATACACCTGTTCGAGCTTCTCTTCGCGGATCAGGTTCCGGATGGCGTTGTTGGTGCGCATGATCTCCATTACCAGCAGCCGGGAGCGGCCCGTACGCCGCAGCAGGAGGTTCTGGGAAATCACTCCGATCAGCACGAAGCTGAGCAGATGTCGCACGGAGTTCTGCTTATCGGGCGGGAATACGTCCACGAGACGGTTGATCGTCTGGAGCGCGGAGTTGGTGTGGAGCGTACCGAACACAAGGTGTCCCGTTTCCGCGGCGGAAAGAGCCATCTCGATCGTTTCCTGGTCCCGCAATTCCCCTACCAGGATGTAGTCGGGGTCCTGACGCAGCACCCGTTTGAGGGCCGCCGTGAAGCTGAAGGTGTCGGTGCCGATCTCGCGCTGGTTGATCACGCAGTTCTTGTGCGGATGGATGAATTCGATCGGGTCTTCGAGAGTGATGATGTGGCCGCGCTCGTTGTTGTTCAGATAGTCGATGATTGAGGCGAGGGTGGTGGACTTACCGGAGCCCGTGGGGCCCGTGACCAGGATCAGGCCGTTGGGCGCTTTCACCATGTCTTTGATCACCACAGGCAAACCGAGGGCGTTCATGTCGGGAATGTCGAAGGGGATGCGGCGGAAAACGCCTGCCACCGAGCCCCGCTGCATGAAAATGTTGCCCCGGAAACGTGCGAGGTTCTTGATACCGAAGGAAACGTCGATTTCGAGCTTCTCTTCGAATTCGGCTTTTTGCGCGTCGGTGAGCACGCCGTAGCAGAGGTTTTTCGTGTCGGTGGAGCTCATCACCTCGGTTTTCACCTTGCTCATGATGCCGCCGATCCGCAGCTGCGGCGGCGAGCCTACCGTGACGTGCAAGTCGGAGGCGTCCTGCTCCACCATCGCTTTGAGAAGCTGTTGAAGTGTTACTTGGGCCATTTGTCACTCCCCCATCAGGGTTCCGTTCAAAAATCCGATGCCGTACTTGTAAGCGCCTCTTCCAGAGTAGTCATTCCTTCGGCCACTTTGGTCAGCGCCGACATCCGCAAACTTTTCATGCCCTCATCCAGTGCCTTTTTCTTCAGCTCCAGGGAATTTGCGCCCGCCAGAACCGCTTCCTTTAGCAGGGAAGAGAAAGGCATCACCTCATAGATACCGAAGCGGCCCTGATAGCCGGTGTTCGAGCAGAGCGCGCAGCCCGCGCCGCGGAATATCTTCATCTGTTTGGCGGCGCCCGGATCGATGCCGAGGTCCATCAGCCGCTGCACCGGAACCTGGGCTTCCACCTTGCAGTTGGGGCAGATCCGGCGCACGAGGCGCTGGGCGCAGATCAGGTTTACGGCCGCCGTTACGAGAAAGGGTTCCACGCCCATGTTCAGCAGACGCGTGATCGAGGATGGCGCGTCGTTCGTGTGTAGGGTCGAAAGTACCAAGTGACCGGTGAGCGCGGCTTGAACAGACACCTCGGCTGTTTCAAAGTCGCGCACCTCACCGACAAGGATGATGTCGGGGTCTTGCCGCATGAAGGTGCGGAGAGCCGCGGCGAAGTTCAGTCCGATGTCAGAATGGATCTGCACCTGGTTGATTCCTTCGAGATTGTATTCTACTGGGTCTTCGGCGGTGGAAATATTGCTATCGAGCTTATTGAGTTCCTGCAGCGCCGAATAGAGGGTAGTGGTTTTCCCGGATCCAGTGGGGCCCGTTACGAGCACCATGCCGTAGCTTTCGTGGATCGCTTCCGTGAAGGATTCCAGGGCAGCTTTTTCAAAGCCGAGCTTGAGAAGGTCGGTTTGCAGGCCGCCTTTGTTCAAAAGACGCAGCACCATCTTCTCACCGAACACGGTGGGCATGGAACTGACCCGGAAGTCCATCTCGCCGAAGGGAGTGCGGATCTTGATGCGCCCGTCCTGCGGCAGCCGTTTCTCGGCGATGTCCATCTTCGCCATGATCTTGATACGGGCGATCACGGCGTTCTTCACCTGGAACGGCGGTTTCATCGCCTCGTAGAGCGCGCCGTCGATGCGGATGCGGATACGGAAGCTGGTTTCGTAGGGCTCGATGTGGATATCGGAGGCTTTCTTCTTGATCGCATCCACCAGCACCTGGTTCACGAGCTGGATGATGGGCGCGTCGATGTCGTTCGCGTCCTTGATCTCGAGCGCCTCCTCCTGAAGGCCGCCGATATCTTCCACTGCGCCAGCCTCGTCGGCTTTCACCTGTTTTTCGATCAGGTTCATTGCGCCGTAGTACTTGTCCATCGCCATATCGAAGGCGGTGAGAGTGGTGATCACGGCTTCGATCTTCATCTGAGTGCGGAACTTGATGTCGTCGAGGTTGGAAAGCGCAGTGGGATCGGCGAGCGCCACTACCAGGGTGCCCTTCGCTTTCTGCAGAGGGATGAGGCGGAAACGGCGCGCGTCCTCCGCGGTGAGGATCTTCACCACCTCGGGATCAATCACGTATTTGGAAAGGTCGAAGGAGGGAATGGAATACTTCTTGGCGAAGTATTCAGTGATCTTGTTTTCCTGGATCAGGTTGTGCTGCTGCAGGAACTTGAGGTGCGGAGTTTTGGATTTCTGGAAAGCTTCCTGTGCGGAGTTGTGATCACCTTGGGTGATCAGCTGCTCTTTCAGAAGCAAATCAACGAACTGTTTCGACATCGGAATCTTCCCTGATTCTGAGCCAGTTCCATCCTGAACTAGCGCAATTTCCCTATTCTTTATGGTAAAGCGGTGACAAAAATTGTCAAGGCAACGCAGCGTTCAATAGTCGATAGTCACACGGTTTTGTAACACGGATTCGGAACACGTTTACGGCTGGTGCACGGGCCCGCCGGATTCGACTATTTTCTTGATGAAGGCGTAGAGCGGAATGCCGCGGGCGGAAGCTTTGCGTGCGTATGCCGTCCAGTGCAGCGGCACCGGATTTTGGTTGTTCCAAGGATCCTCGAGCAAAACGTTCTCGTCCCTGGCCATTGCCTGTGCGGTCGTGTCGAAGGTCCACACGAAATCAGGATGGGCATTGGAGTACCATTCACCGCCCACGATACTGTTGTTCTCGTCGAGCTCCAGGTCGTAGATGTAGCGCACGGTCTTGGTGGGAGCGTCGTACACCCGCTTGATGCCCGGCTCGATCTCAATCACGTAGGTCACGTCCATGTATATTCCGACCACGGAGCGGGCGTGGGATGAGCGGAACTCACGGAACTTGTCGGTATTGTATTCGGTGAGGGGAATCGTAGCGGCTTTCCAGCCGACTGTTTCTTCCATCGTGCGCGGATTGAAGTATCGATACTGTGTGGACGCGATCGGGAAGTTCCACACTTCGGCATCGTAGGTACCGTCAAATACGAAGCCGCGGCCGTTTTTGCCAAGTTGATTCGTAACGGCAAGATGCCAGGTGGCGGGATTGGTATCGAAGCAGTTGGGGTCGATCACCCGTCCATAAGCGTTGCGGCTGGGCCGGGATACCGTGCAACGCCGGCTGATGAAACGCGAGACGGGCGAGCCGTTGGCCCAAAGCATTGACTGCAGCGCCTTGATGTCCTGGGGATAGAAGGTGACGGGCACTCCGCTCTGGGAGAGAACGGTCACCGGTTTCTCGATGAAGGGAGCGCCCATGCTGGAGGCCGCGGCCCAGCCGTGGCAAATTCCCATCCAGGTGGCCACGCCGAAGCCTTCGATGGCCTTTCGCCCGCGGCTCCAAGCGTAGTTGGTCATCGTCCATTCCGCATCGCCGAGCACGAAGTCGTATTTTTCCGCAGGCGACAGCAGATTGATGCGGGACAGATCGCCCGAGGAAACCACCATCGAGGCGGGATTGCTTTGGGCATAGCTGAAGTTCGACGCCCAGTTTTTGATTTTCGGGAAGGTGGGGTCGCCATAGCGGGTGGCGATCTGCCCGCGGTAGGTGGGCCAGTAGGAGTCGGCCCAGGGCTTCACGGGGGCGCTGAGTGCCATGAATTTTTCCAGAGCCGGCAAATTGCGTTCCACTGCAACGCCAGGTTCCACCAGCTTTTCCACATGGTCTTTTTCCTCTTCGGGGTCGGCCACAGGAGGCTCCGTGACTCCGGTGATCTGCGCCCTCAGCTCGTTGCGGTAGTCGAAGCTGGCGCCAAGCGCTCTGTAGTTGATATAGCCCTGCGGGTGTGCCCGGCCTTTCCGGTCCACGACGCTGGGCAGGCGCCCCATCACTCGTGCGGGGTTTTTGTGGAAGGCCCGCAGGAACTGGGTGATCGTTTCGGCGGGAGCGGGGCGAGGCAGCGCGAGCAGAATCAGTGCCGGCAAACTGAGTAGGATTTTCTTCTTCATGTGGATCACCTCAACCCTTCGCGCTCGCAAAGGTAGTGCCGTTGCTCTTGCGCCGCGGGTGCGGCGTTCCGGGCGCGTATTTCTATACTCGTCGAGGAAATCTGCCCCTGGGATTCCGGGGAGAAAGTGGCGACTCATCCCGTTTTGCCCGCAGAGGCGGAATCTTTTTCGCGAAGTGTGGGATGTGCCGGATGTGGCCTGACCGTTGCATTCCACCACCAGTCAGCAAAGACGGTTGGAGTGAATTCAACCTTCATAAGGAGGAAAAAATGAATTTTAAAAAGCTATTCATCGGGACGGTTGCAATTCTGTCCCTGGCTGCTTGCAGCAAGAAAAATGATAATCCCAATGGTGCCGCGGCAGTGAGCGCACCGGCCCTGGAAGATAGAAACACGAGCGCCTACTCAGCAGGCACTCCGAATATTATCTTCAGCGTGTCGAGCGGCTCGCTCTCCGTGGACGGAGTGGCGATCGATAAAATCGACGACACAACGTTCGCGGGATTCCCGATGTTAGCTAGCCAGGTGGCCGAGCTCGCATCGACCAGTAAGGTAATCGAGACCAAGGAAAGCTCTCTAGAGCTTTATACTGCGGACTCCATCCTCCTCGCCTTTGACCTGCGCTCTGGCACTCCCTCCCTCCTGCACTCCCGTTCCGGGAACTTCAGTGTGGAAAGCGTGACCTATACCAAGGACGCTGCCGGACAAGGACAGGGACAGGGACTCGTCAATGCTTTGCTGACCATCAACATGCGTGAATGCATGAGTCATCCGAAAGAGCAGGAAAAAGAGCAAGGCAAACAGGACCAAGGCAAACAGGATCAGGGCAAACAGGACCAAGGCAAGAAACTGGCCTCCGCGGAAGATGCCGGTGGCCAAGGTCAGGGCCAAGGTCAAGGCCAGGATCAGGGCAAGCAGGAAAAGGAAGTGAAACCTGCCGAAGTTTGCAGAGTGGCCTCGATGGCGCTCAAGCTAGCCGAGATCGCCCAGCCTAAAGAGCAGGAAAAAGGTAAACAAGAGCAAGAGCAGGAAAAAGGCAAACAGGATCAAGGAAAGCAAGAGCAGGAAAAAGGCAAACAGGATCAAGGCAAGCAAGATCAAGGAAAACAAGATCAAGGTAAAGAGCAGCCTAAAGAACAGGGCAAAGAGCAGCCCAAAGAGCAAGGCAAGGAACAGCCTAAAGAGCAGGGTAAAGAGCAAGGCAAAGAACAAGGAAAAGACCAAGGCAAGCCCGCTGACCAAGGGCAAGGCCAGCAGAAAAAATAACCGGCTCACCTGACTTCAAGAAAGCTCTCCGTTCCTCAGGGAGCGGGGAGCTTTCTGGTTCAACCACTTTATCGCCTTGGAGACCATATGGAAAAAATCTATCTTCTCCTTCTGGCACTGGCGTTCTCCGTACTTTCCTGTAGCAAGGCCACCACCGATGGGACAGTAAGCGGCTGGAGAATCGCGATCTCCCTCGAAGAGGCGCTCGAGGATCAGGGATGCCTGAGTATTCCCAAGCTCCTTCTCGCATTCAAGCAGATCGACCCGGCACTGCCCGCCATCGCGGTGCCTACCAACATCCAATTCGAGTCGCAAAATGGCATACGTGAAAATTTCCGCCGGCTCATCGCCTATGGCCAGCTCAATGTGGGGCTCCAGATCATGTCCGAATTGCAGCCTGCGGTGACTATCACCCAAAACGCCTGTGAACAGCTGACTGCAATCGGGCAGGACGGGGTTGCCAAAAATTTCGCCGTCAAGAGGAGCTCGCGGGATTCCCTCATGGCCGAAGCGGAAGATGGCGAGCGAATCGAATTTGCCTGGCTTTCTACGCAGAGCGTGCGTTCGGCGCGAAGGTATTTGGCCTTCGATACTCCTTGCAGCGACGGACGAAAGCCGATTCTTGTGAGCGTGACCAAAGTGTACGACTGGAGCGGGAACGGTGTGGCTAAGTTCGTGCCGGAGAGTGGCTCCCCTTTTTCCATCCAGCCGGACTTCATCACCTGGGCCGCCGAGGCCGTAGGTGATCCTCCTTCCACTTACTATGCGATCACTGAGGGCGGCCGCCAGATCGACATCTCCAAGGTGCGTGAGCTGCCGCAGAAGACGCCGCGGGCCGAGGTGATTTCCTGTTCGGGAGCTCCGCCGCCCCCGAACGATAACCCCTCCGATCCGGATCCGGATCCCAATAACCCCGACGGCCATCCCCGCGATGGCGGCGGTGGTCACCCCTGAGGCGGAGGCAGAATGGGCCGATACGAGAGCAATCCGCGCTCCCGCAAATTCTTCCCTCGCATACCCGAGGACGAGGACGACTTCTACTACGGCGGAGCTCACGCCCAGAGGGAAGATTGGCCGTCCCGTGCCTTCGATAACAATCCCCGTGACCGGGAAGAAGGAATGTACGACGCCGGAGGGCGCGACTTCTCCGAGCGCATGCGTGATACCTACGGCTATCTCGAGGAGGGAAACTGGTACGGGCGGCGGCGGCCGAACTGGACCGGGGGCGACCGTGGCTGGGAGGAGCGCATGCAGCACCGCGGCCTTCTGAGGTCCGTGAGAAACTTCTTTGGTGTGGGGCCCAAGGGGTACAAGCGCAGCGACGAGCGGATCCGTGAGGACGTCTGCGAGGCGCTCGCCCGCCATCCAGAAATTGACGCCAGCGACATCGAGGTGGTGGTCAAAGGTGGCCGCGTGACGCTGGCGGGAACGGTGCCGGACCGCTGGATGCGGAGGCAGGCCGAGGATGCGGTCGAGTTCGTCTCCGGAGTGGAGGACGTGCGTCTCGACCTGAACGTGATCCAGCAGACCCAGCGGCGTGAGGGGCGTCGCCGGGTGCAATGAGCATCAGGGAGTGGTAGAGTCGCCGGAGCGATGAAGCCCGCGCTCCCGATCGACCCTTTTCTTCCCGAACTCTTGAAGACCCTTTCCGGGCACGGAACGCTCGTGCTTTCGGCCGCTCCAGGTGCGGGGAAGACCACGCGCCTGCCCCCGGAGCTTTTGCAGCTGACGGAAAAAACCGTGCTTGTTCTGGAGCCGCGCCGGATCGCCGCGATCTCGGCTAGCCAGCGTGTGGCCGAGGAGCGCAGATGGGAGCTCGGCCGTGAAGTGGGCTATCAGGTTCGATTCGACAAAAAGACCTCCCGCCAGACCAGGCTGATCTTCCTTACCGAAGCCCTGCTGCTGCGCAAACTTTTGCGCGATCCGGAGTTGAAAGAGGTTGGCTGCGTGGTACTGGATGAGTTCCACGAGCGCAGCCTGCACGTGGATCTGGCATTGGGCGCGCTAAAGGAGCTGCGCGAGCTTGCCCGTCCTGATCTCAAGATCGTCGTGATGAGCGCCACCCTCGACACCAAGCCGATCGCAGGCTTTCTAGGAGGTGCTCCGGTAGCCGAGGTGCCCGGAAAGCTTTTTTCGCTGGCGATCCGTTACGACGAGAAATCTCAGATTTTGCGGGCGGGGCCGGACCTTATCGATCGCATGCAGCGGCTCGTGCAGAAAGCCGCCGCGGAAAGTCCGGAAGGCGACCTGCTCTGCTTTCTTCCCGGCAGAGGGGAAATCGAGCGCCTGCGCCAGGCGCTGGAAGGTTGGGCGGAAGTGAAACATGTGCTGCTGCTGCCGTTGCACGGACAGCTGGATCTCGCGGAACAGAAAGCAGCGCTCGCTCCGGCCAGACAGCGCAAGGTGATTCTGGCCACAAACGTGGCTGAAAGCTCGCTCACCGTGGACGGAGTGAGGGTCGTGGTCGATAGCGGCCTTGCCCGTATCTCGCAACTGCATCCGCGTACCGGCTTTGCTTCGCTGGATCTGTGCCGGATTTCCAAAGCCTCCGCCATCCAGCGCGCCGGCCGTGCGGCCCGCCAGGCGGAGGGCACGGTCTATCGCGCATGGATTCCCCACGACGAGCTTTCGATGAAGGAGTTCGAGCCCGCTGAGGTGCTGCGTTCCGACCTTTCCGAAAGTCTCCTGCTGCTTTCCGCGCTCGGACTCACCCGATTCGAAAGCTTCAGCTGGTACGAGCCGCCGCCCGCGGCCGCCCTGACAAAGGCGGAGGAATTTTTACGGACCCTGGGTGCCCTTCATCCCGACGGCTCGCTCACGGCCCTCGGGCGCAGCCTGCGCGAGCTTCCCGTGCACCCGCGCATCGCCAAGCTCCTTCTGATCGGGAAGGAGCGCGGCCAGCTGCGCCTGGCGTGTGAGCTCGCGGCCCTGCTCTCGGAGCCTGGAGGGAAGCTGAGTCAGGGAGAGGGCAGTGAGAACGATCTCTGGGTCCGCCGGCAGGAATGGAGGAGGAGTCCGTCCCATCCGCGGAACCGCTCGCTCGAGCGGGCGGCGCGGCAGCTGAGCGAACTGTTGGAGGGAAATGCGGTGGACTCCTCGGCGCCTCAGGAAGAGGACGTAGCCCCGCTTCTGCTTGAGATCTACGGCGACCGGCTATGCCGGCGAAGGCGTCCCCACGAGCCGCAGGCGCGGATGGCGGGCGGGCGCGGAGTGAAGCTGCATCCCGCGTCGAGCGTGAAAAGTTCGGAATATTTTCTGGCGATCGACCTCTCGGAGGGGAGGGATGCGGCGGAAACCCTTGTCTTCCAGGCCGTGGGCATGCCCGACGCGCTTGTCGAAGAGCGGAGCAGTGCGGAGGCGAAGGCCAGCAAACGGATCGAGTGGGACGAGGAGAAAAGTCGTTTCTTTCTGATCGAGGGAAAGGAATGGAACGGCCTGCCCGTGGGCCGGGAGCATCGCCGCCCCGCGGACTCCTCCGAGCTCGAAGGAAAAATGGCCGAACTCGCGTTCACCCGCTTCGACCGCGTGCTCGCGGCCAATGCCGATTTGTCCGCTTGGATCGGCCGCCTGCGTTTTCTGCACAAGGCCGAGCCGCGCTGGTTGAATTTGGGCGACGAGCAGATCCGCCAAGCTTTGGAGCTCGCCTGCTTCGGCGAAAGCAGCCTGGAGGCAGTGCAGTCGAAGAATCTCATTTCCTTCTTTGAAGGCACGCTTGCGCCCGAGCACCGGGATGCGCTGGTGCGCCTTTGTCCGTCGCACTGGACGGTTCCCACGGGGAACAGATTGCGCATCGAGTATTCCGAGGAGCAGGGGCCACTCGTCGAAGTCCGTCTCCAGGAACTTTTCGGCCTGGAGCGCGCGCCCAAAGTGGCGGGCCAGCCCTTGACGCTGGTACTGCTCGGCCCGAACTTTCGCCCCGTACAGGTGACGCGCGACCTCGAGAGCTTCTGGAAGAACGGATATCCCGAGGTGCGCAAGGAGCTGCGCGCCCGATATCCCAAGCACTCCTGGCCGGAAGATCCGCTTACCGCCGCGCCCCAAAGCAAAGGGCGTCCGAGAAACACATAGCCGTTCGCGGGCGGAGCGTGACAGAATACGTTCATGGCAAAAAAGGCCCGCTCGGATCGTGCATTTCGTGCATCAGTTCTGTCGCTCGTCTGCGCATTGGTTTTGCCGCTTGTATTCATGGTCCTTTATCAGAAGACCTTCTCCTACCTGGGTGATTCCGACCGCCAGTACCACCTCGGGCTCAGCAAACTGCTGGTCGATGCAGGATCGCTCCATCTCGAAAAGCTTCCTCAGGCCGAGGATGTGGGCTGGGGCGACTATTTTCCCGACAAAGAATATCTCTTCCACGTGCTCACCTCATTCGCTTATCGTGCGGCCGGTGAGCGAGGCGCCGTGGCGGCCGTGCTGCTGGTGGCGGTGGGCTCGGCCTGGATCCTCTACGCCTTCGCCCTCGGCTGGCTCACCCCACCGCTGGCGCTGGCCTGCGCCTTCTCCGCCTTTTTCTCCACGGCGCTGGTGTTCCGGCTGCTCATGCTTCGCCCCCATGTACTGGCGCTGTTCTGCTTTCTCCTATTGCAGTTCGCGATCCTGCGCCGACGCCCCGTTCTCTGCTTCTTCGCCGCGGCGGCATTTGTGCTCGCCTACCATGCTTTTTACATTCCGCTGATCAGCCTGGGCCTGGTTGCTGTCCTCGCTTTTGCCGAGCCGAAAGGCAACCGTATGTCTTTGTGGAAAATCGTCGGGGTAGGATTTGCCGGATTCGTCGTCGGCATCGTGGTGAATCCGTATTTTCCATCGAACGTGATGATCGGCATTCTCGTGGCCCGTATCCCTTTTCTGATGAACGGTGCGCTCAAAGGAGCTCATTTCGGGATGGAGCTCTATCCTGTGCTCGCGCCCGGGATGCTGAAGCTCTACTATCTGCCCTTTCTCATTTTGCTCGCGGCGCTTGCCGGCTTGGGACGCAAAGACGGCTGGCTCAGGCTGCCGAACGACTTCACCTCCCGTTATCTGCTTTTGTTCACGCTCTTCTTCGGTCTGCTTTCTTTTCAGACCTTGCGGGCCGGCGAATACTTCATTCCGCTCGCGGGCCTGCTGCTGGCTCCCGTGCTGGGGGGGCTCGAGCCCTGGTTGCGCAATCGCTGTGCACTCGTACTCATGGCGGCCCAGCTGTTCAACCTCGTCTATACGGCGCGCACCGAGGCGGGCTTCGAGCCCGACAAGATTGTCACGGAAAATACCTGGAGCGCGATCGCCGCGATTCCTCCCGGCCCGGCGAAGGTGTACAACTGTGACTGGGATACGGCCGGCTTTCTCCTGCGGGCCCGTCCCGACCTCCGCTTCGTCGATCTGCTCGATCCCACTCTCCTCTTCGCCGCCAATCCCGGCCTGCATAAGGTGCGCTACGACCTGGACGCTGGAGCCGTCACCGATCCCCGCGCGGCCGTGGCCAGTGTATTTAATTCCACGTATGTGCTTTGCCGCGACCGGATGCTGAACGACCAGCTGGCGTTCGACGGCGGCTTCCAGCAGCTCTACCCCCGCCGCGATTCTCCCCCCAGCGTCATGAGCCTGTTCCGGGTGGCCTCCCGCCCGTCGCCGGCCTTCGTACGCTCCTTCCGCATGAAGGTGGTGGAGGGAGACATCCAGGCCGCGCGCGCCTTCGTGCCCGGGGCCGGAGCGGATTTGCGCCCGATCGAGCTGCCGAAAGATTTCATGCAGTCGCTCAGTCTCCGGGAATTGCGCAGGCCTGGCCTCAACTGCGCGCACTTCCGAGCCGCTGACAGTGAGGTCAAGCGTCTGAGCGGCGCAAGTTACCTGGGAGTGGGCGGTGGAGAGGCTCTGCGGGTTTGGCGTAACGGCAAGCTGCTCTTTGCCAGCGGCCGTGCCTATCCCAGGACCCGAAGCGTGCAGGCGCTGCTGCACCTCGAACCCTCTCTGGCTTCCGGCGACCGGTTGGACCTCCTCGTCTGCTCGGGCGCCGAAGCGCCCTACTGGGCCGTGGCCCTCTCTTTCTGGAGCCGACAGGAGCTGGAGAAGACCTGTGCCTGGAAACGGGAATTTGCCGGCTTTCTTCCGAACCAAAGCGGGGAGCCGGCCTATTCGGGGGATGCGTTGAGCTGCCTGGGGCCTATGGCGAGCCCTTCGGTACCGTCTGGTTTACGTTGAGGCGCCTTACAGAAAAGCCTTCCGCCTTCAGCAGCTCCAGCAGACCATGCTCGCCACCGAGGTGCTGGTAGCCGACATTGATAAAAGCGCCCTGCTCATGTGCGGCCTTGAGTTTCACGATCCACGCGGCGTTTCTCGCGCCGATCTGGTAGGCGGCATCGTCAGCGGCGGAGGGAGTCGACGATTCCATCGCTCCCAGCTTGTAAGCACCCAGCGACTCATGCACCCATTTTTCATAGCCGAGTTTCGCGTCCTGGGGAGAAAGCGAGCGAACTAGTTCTTCGATATGGCATTGGCCGATGGTCTCACGCACGAGCTTGCGGCTGAGCTCCACTTCGTCGAGTTCCAGGCGGGCCTTGCCTTTCGCAAGGGCGAGCTCCTCGAGCTCCATGTCGAGGTTTTTCCCTTCCTCGATGCCTTCCCAGTACTGGTAGTAGTCGCAAAGAACCTGGGGGCTGGCGAAGGCGATCAGGTTGCCGGGCAAACCACGCTGGCGAAGGCGGGCTTTCACGTCCGCGGGGAAAGTTTGGGGAATGGGAGAGGAGCCGGGAGCGAGGCGGGCGGCGGTTTCGTTGTTGAGCTCCGAGGCGAAGAGGGGCGACGTCTCGAGCGCTTGCAAAATAATTTCGGGAAGCTCTTTGGCTCCGACGCCCATATGAATGGTGCCGAGCAGATAGGAGGCTTTGCCGTCCTTTTCCAACTTGAAGAAGTAGGGATGCGCCATGGTTTCGGCCCTGGCGGAGATTGACAAGAGGGCGATCAGGAATACAAGAATTCTCACAGCGATTTCCATCCATTGCTGCTGCTCGTATCGGCGAGCTTGCCATCGATCCAATCGCGGTAGGAAATCACCTTTGTGTAGACGCCTTCGCCCACGCACCCCGGAGATCCATTGTGGGTGGCACCCCAGAGGAAGTAGCGATCGCCGACTGTAATGAAGCCCGGGCCCCCGGAGTCGATATTGCAGGAGCCGTGGCGCTGCTCATTGGTGGTGATCTCGGTCCTCGCTTTGTGGGCATCGAAAATCTGCACGAAGGTGTAGCGAAGTGTGCCTGAGCCTTTGGGAGTCACGGGATCGTCGAAGCCATAACCGGCGAGAAGAACGGTGGCGCCTTCCGTCAGCCGGTTTTCGTCTTCGAGAAAGGGGAGAGCTTTAAAGCCTTCTGGAGCCGGATCGCGGAACTGCGCGAGCGAAATGTCGAGAACATCCACATCGTCGTTGCGGTGGGCGTTCTTGTAGCCCTCTTTCACGACTTTTCTTTCGAGCTGGCGGGCCTGGATGTCGGGAGATTTCTCGTTCAGTCCGAATACGGCATAGATCTCGCCGTCACGTTCGAAGAGACAGTGAGCGGCGGTTACGATCGTATGTTCGTTCAGGATCGAGCCCGAACAGAAGATGTGGTAGCCGCCTTCCGGGACTTTGCGGGCCAGACCCACCACTGCCTTGGCGAAGGGCTCGGTACCCTTCATGGTCTCGCCATTGATGATCGCCGAGGCCGGAACGGAGAGCAGGAAAGGCAGCAGAAGGGCGAGGGATTTCATGGGCGCTTTTATACCATACTTAAATGGTCGGATAAAGCGGATTCAGGAAAAATCCCCAAGGAAGAAACCTATATAAACCTATGATAATACTTATTTTTTTAAGAATTCTGCCAGCCGCTTCCGCCCTGGGGAAGAGAGACCCAAGAAGGAGCTGAGGGCGAGCGCTAGAACCAATGCCAGGCAGCCCAGAAAGAAGCTGTGTTCGGTGTAAACCAGGCGGAGTTCGGCCTCTTGCCCCACACTTTTTGCCTCGGGCAAGAGAATCGCCTGGGCCCAGCCGTTGGCTCTGGCCATGGTCAGGCTATCGCTTTTCCCCCACCACCACGCCTTCCAGTTGGGATCAAAACTTTCGTTCACGACCAGCCAAGAGGGGCGAGCAGAGACGCGCACGGAGCGCAGAAAGAGAGTGATCGTATCCCAATTTTGTTCCACTCTCTGCAGGCTCCAATTCAATGGATTTTCTCCCGTCTCCGCGGGTCCTTCGACAAGCGCCTGGTTCTTTGGATTCCATTTTTTGTCGGCGAGCTTTTCGCCGACCGCCGCAGAGGAGATAGCTTCCACCTTTTCCGGAGCGAAGACAAACGGCAGCGCCAATGGACGCGCGACCACCGTGCGGTCGGTTTCCAGCACGAGGTAGCGCACCGACGCGAGATCGAGGAATCGGTTCAGGCTCTCGGCCGAGCCGCTCTCGAGATCGTAAATCTGACGGCGGGGCACGAGAGTGTTGTGGCGGATCGCGAGCGGAAGCCCGTAGTACGAACCAGTATAGTAACGGAAGTTGTTCCAGGCTCGTTTTGTCTCGCGGTTGAGGGAGCCGCCCTCCGTCTCTCGCTCGGAAATGCTTGCCCTGTCGTTCTCGTCGATCGCGGCCGGCGGCAGGTTATACAAGCGGCGCGCGCTACCGAGTAGGAGACTCCCAGCCTGCCGTGTCCGGTCGGCGAATATCTTCTCGTGGAAAGACGGCCCACCTTTGCTGGTATAGGCCACGGGCTGGGTCCAGACGAGACGCGAAGCCACCGCGCCCAGATCCGCGGCGCAGAGAAGCACGCAGGCTGCCACGAAGAGCGGCAGCCGGGGACGGGGCAACACTTTTCCCGACAGCCGCAGGATCTTCTCCATGCTGAGGATCCCTCCCCACCAGGCGAGAAAGGCCAGCCAGAAGGCGAGGCGTTCGGGATAGCGGAAGGCGCCCCAGAGCGGCAGGCATTTGGCGAGGAGCGAGTAGATAGGGAGAGGCGAAAGGCGTCCCATTGCCAGAAAAAGCAGAAGAAGCACGCCCAGGAATATTGGGAATGACAGCCGCTTCCAACGGCCGGGTTTTCGTACTTTCAGCAGGAGATAGAGGAGTCCGAAGAGGGAGCAGAACATTCCCGGATAGAAGGTGAAGACGAAGGGATCCGAACGCAAGGCTGAATCCACATAAGCGTAGCCCGAATAACGGCCGAAGTCTGGGCGGTCGCCGAACGGGAGCGGCGAAATGAACTCCAGCAGCCGCGCCGGATGCAGGGACCAGTAGAGCTGTGCGGCGTCGTCGAGAACCCCGCCGGCTCGCGTTGTTTCCGAAAAGTGCGTGATCGTCGGAAAGAGCTGAGGAGCGCAGAAGAGAATGGCCGGCAGGAACATCAGAAGCAGCCGCTTGGCTTCGCGCATTTTTTCTTTCGCGAAAATCCAGAGGTAAAGGGAAATCAAGGCGAGCATATAGCTGAACTGTGCGTTTCCGGTGAGCACGGGCCACGCCAGTGCCATCGCGGCAGCAAACAAGTAGGCCGGCTCCCGGCGCGATCTCCGCAGGAAATAAAAATAGAAGGGCACGGCGCAAATACCGGCGAGGTCGTGGGGGTTGTAGGTGGAGCTCAGGGCGAAGCCCGACCAGGCAAGCCCCCATCCACCGAGCAGAGCCACAGCCGGACGCGCTTTCAAACTGCGGGCAAGCAGATAGCCTCCGCAGTAGAGCAGGAGATGGTGTGCCAGGAGGAAAAACACCAGGCCGCGGGCAGGATTATTTTTGAAAAGAAGAAAGAGGACGTTGAACGGATGGAAGGTGCCGTAGGTGGGGTCGGAGAAGAAGGGGATGCCGAGCGCGTGGAATGGATTCCAGTGCGGGATGCGCCCCAGCTCGAGAAACGCGTTCAACCAGAGAGTCTTTAGCGGCAGGTACAAATTGGTGAGATCGCGGTAAAGCAAAGTGCGGCTGGAGTCGAGGAGAAGGGGGGCGAAGGGCAGCCAGGTCAGCAGCAGGCCGAACACAAAGAGAGGAGCTTTTTTCTCATTTTTCCGCCGCTTCATGGCTCCATTATTCCTTGTTTCGCCCGCGCTTCGCAATTTTCAGGATGGATACGCCCTCATGCGTCACCTCATAGGCCGCAGGGATGCCATCGTAGACGTTCCTATCCACCAGGCTGCGTCGGTGCACCAGTACCAGGAAGTCCGCTGCCTTCTGGGGCTCCAGGATCACCTGCACGTCGGGGCGAAGCAGGCCGCGCGCCTGGTAGTCAAGCAGCAGGAAAGCCCAGTAGGGGCGGATCGTGACCGTGCTGCCAGGGCGCAGATCGGCATTCAGCCAGTGAAGCGCATTTTTATCCACGGCCGCGAAGTCGTAGAAAACTTCGAAGCCTGCGCCCGCCGCTCCCTTAAGCCCGCCAATGAGGGAGTTGTAGTAGGCCTGCTCAAAGGGGTGCACGAGCAGAAGCCCGAGCAGTGCAGTGGTGAGCGGAATGGCTGGGAGAAGTTCCGGCTTCTTGAAGCGAAAATATTTTCGTTTCGCGACCACAGCCGCGATCTCCTGCGCTCCGAGCCAGGCCAGCAGTCCGAGGAACGGGAGCAGTGCCGCGAACTGGCGCACGCCATCGTGCTTGGGTGCGGAGGGCGATAGGCCGAGGGCGAGCCATGCCGCAAGAAAGGGAAGGAGAGCTTGCAGGAGGGCGCCTTCTTTTTTCTTTTTGGAGGCAAGGGGGGAGAAAAGCGCGCAGACCAGGTGCAAGGGCGGCAACGTGAGCGCCGTCATCACGAGAACGTAGTGCCAGGGCGGATGCTCGCCGTAGAGCTGCCCGAGATAATAGGTGGCGACATTGATCGTTTCGGACCGTCTCCAGGGATAGCTGAGGGTTTCCCAGACCGGCACCCAGGGCTGCGCCCAGTTCTGGGGCGAGAAGAGCACCAGGAAAAAGAGCGAACACGCTGCCGAACCCAGGGAAAGGAGAACCGAGCGGCGGTCTTTGCGTACGAGATGAAAGAAGACCACGGGAACGGCGGCGAGGAGGCCGGTGAATTTGGTGGCCGTGGCCATTCCCTGCACCAGAAACAGAAGTGCCCAGAGTTTTTTTCTTTCGGGCTTGGACTTCGTGCCGGCGATCCTCCAGCTGAGCAGGGCGAGCAGCAGCCAGAAGAGGGCGGTGGGACCGTCGGTGGTGCCGATCAGCAGCTCCACGAAGAGGCGGGGCTGCAGGAGTACGAAGAGCACTGCCATCAGCGCTGCGATCAGGCTGAACTCGGCGGAGAGGAGAAGGAAGGCGAGGGTGAGTCCGCCTGCGGCTACGAGAAGATGGCCGAAGCGGTAGGAGAGCGGATACTCGAGAGGTACCCCGGAGAAAAGCGCGCTGATCACGCGCATGAAGGGTGGATGCACATTGAACTGGGGCTTCCAATGCCACACTTGCTCGAGCACAGGCTGGCTCCAGGGAAAGCCGGCGGCGGCCCAGCGTTTCAGGCCGTCGGAGTATTCGAAGTAGATGGATTCGTCCCAGCAGAGGCCGAGGCCGCGCGCCGCGAGTGTAAGACAGACCGCCAGCGCGAAAAAAAGCGCGAGCGCGGCAAGATACCGGGCTTTCCTCTGCTGGGGCATTGCAGTTCTATTCTAGCCGTGTTCCGCTAGGAGCATGAAAGCAAAAATCTTCCTGCTGCCGGTAGTTTTCCTGTCCCTGAACGCCTATTCACAGGATCAAACCCGGGATCAAACCCAAGACCAAGCAGTGCGCTGCGAGTATTTCTACCAGGTGATGCCGGTGACCCAGCTGGAGATCGGCTTTGCCTCCAACGGCACCCTCAACCCGGCCGTGCGTGTATTCATGCAGGGAAACAGCCATCTGGAGTCAATCGAGGCGGTGGAGGCGCGGGAAGGCGAAAGCCTGCACGCATGGATCTCGAAGGGCACCGAAAATGAAATCGAAATGGTGGTCTACAAAAATCCCGTGAACAACTACAACTCCAAGATCACAAACCACGCCGTGCCCTTCGGCAAGGATCTCTGGGGCAACTGCGCGGCCAAGCCGTAGCGCTTTCTAAAATTTAAATTAGTCTTTTCTTTTTCAAGACGCGGAAGATCTTTTCCGCGGACTTCGGGATTTGCAGCTTGGAGCGTTTGGCCTTCGGAACTTTCTTCAAGGCCGCTTTCAGCTTTTGCTCCGACTCTCCCACCAGAAAATTACGGCCTTCCTTCACATAGCGCAGCCACTCGGTTTCCTCGCGCAGCACCAGGCAGGGCACGCGGGCCACTGCGGCCTCCTCCTGCACTCCGCCGGAATCGGTGAGCACGAAGGGCGCATGCTTCAGGAGGTAGAGAAAACTTCCGTAGCCGAGAGGCGGCACAGCCAGTACTCCCGCCGGCAGCGGCAGCTTCCAGAGCCTCAGCTGCTTTTTCGTGCGCGGATGGAGCGGGAAGACCACGGGGCAGGAGCGCGCGGCCAGACCGAGGAGCTTCAGCTTTTTTGCCAGCGTGGCTTTGTCTCCGGTATTCTCGGCGCGGTGGAGGGTGGCGAGGGCGCGGGCAGGCAGTCGGCGTTTGTGCTCGAGCAGTTTCAGCATCCGCGTGGAGGCCTCGAGCGCCGTGCTTCCACTCAAGTACACGGAGCGCCAGATGCCTTCGGCCTGGAGATTTTTAGCGGCTAACAGGTCGGGCGCGAAGTGCAGGTCGGCGATATGGTCCACCATCCGGCGGTTCTGCTCTTCGGGGCTGTCGAGGCGAAAAGAGCGGCAGCCGGCTTCGATATGCACGAGCTTCGCTCCGCTCTTCACTGCCGCGATCGCCCCCGCGAGGGTGGAGTTCGTGTCGCCCAGCACGAGCACGGTATGCGGGCGGAGTTTTTTAAAGAGCGTGTCCAAACGCTCGAGCATCAAACCCAACTGATGGGTCGAGCTGCCTGAGCCTACGCGCAGATTGTGGTCGGGTTTGCGGAGCTTCAGCTCGCGGAAGAATACGGCGTCGAGCGCGGGATCGTAGTGCTGACCGGTATGCACCAATACATGGCGGCAGCGCTTGTCGAGCAGCGGGAGGAGAGGGGAGAGTTTGGTGATTTCCGGACGTGTTCCGAGCACCGTCACGACCAGCGGGCGCTTCATGCCTGGCTCCCTGTGAGCACGCCCCAGAGAATTTTCAGGTGCTTTGTTCCCACGCGCAGCACCCGCATCTTGGACACTCCCGTGCGGCGTACGCCGAGCAGGGCCGGGACCTCGGCGATTTTTTTATTTTCCCTGACTGCCCAGAGAGTCATCAGAGTCACGAAGGTGAAATCGTTTTCCGCGCACTGGAATTCAGAAAAGGCGGAGCGGCGAAACAGCCGCACCATTCCCGTATAGGTATGGATGTGCGAGCCGCTGGCGGTCCTATATAGGAGCGAGAGCGAGCGGCTCAGGCCCAGCCGCCAGGCCGGGACGCCCTCGACGGCCCCCTGGGGATGGTAGGGGGAAGCAAGGACGAGATCGCTATCCTGTTCGAGCATCTTCAGAAGAATGCGGGGCTCATAGGTGCAGTCGGCGTCGAGGAAGGCCACGAGGTCCTGGAGTGCCTGGGACATTCCCGTGCGCAGGGCAGCTCCGAGGTTGCGGTTCTCGGGATGGGAGAGAATTTTCGTTTCGGGCATTTTAGCGAAAGTTTTTTCCAGGGCAGCAAGCGTGCCGTCGGTGCTGCCGTCGTTCACGAAGATCAGCTCGAAAGGGCGCTGGGAGCTGAGTTCTTTCAAGACAGGCAGAATTTTTTCCGCTAGGGAGGGCACGCCCTCCTCCTCATTGAAGCAAGGAATCACGATGCTGAGGCCGGGGGCGCTCATTTCAGCTTCTTGCGCGCTTTCTCGGCGATCTCGAGCACTTCTTCAGAGAGCGAAGCGCGGCAGCAGGGTCGGATCAGTTCCTTGGCGGGTGATCCGAGCGGCAGCTGGGTGTCGCCGCAGGCACAGACCATCTTCGTTGGCTTGGCGGGAAAGCCGGTGGCGAGATGGAAGGGCGGAACGCTTTTTGTGAGAATAGCGCCCGCGCCCAGCATCGCGAACTCCCCCACGGTGATTCCGCAGCGGATCACGCAGCCGGCGCCGATCGACATCCCGTCTTTAAGCAGGGTGGTCTTGAGAGTCCAATCTTTTTTCCCGGCCCGGGGATAGGGATCATTGGTGAAGATGGCGTGCGGGCCGATGAAGCACCACTGGCCGATCTCGAGTCCCGTGTAGAGACTCACTCCGTTCTGCACCCGCGTGCCCCGGCCGATGTGCACGTCTTTGTCCACGTACACATCTCGGCCCAGCGAAACGAGAGCGTCGATGCGCGAGCCTTCCCGGAGGTGGCCGAAGTGCCAGACCCGCGCAGATGGGTCGACCATCGCGCCTTTTTCTACCACAGTGCTGGGGTGTACATTGCTCATTCTCTCCATGCTACACTTACGTCTTGAGCCCGAGCAGCAGGAAAAATTCTTTACGCTATTTCTGGCTACTTCTGGCCGGTCTGCTGTTGGCCATCTACCATCCGCTGCTCCGCTTCGATCCCGTGCTGGGCCGCGACGATGTGCTCCTGCTCCGCCCGCTCACGATGGTGGGCTCGCTGGGTGATTTCCTCCGCTACCTGGTATCCCCCTACAATCCCGACTTCCAGCCGGTGCGCGACCTTTCCTTCCTCTTTGACATCCTTTTCGTCAGGCTCACGGGTTTTGGCATCTTCCATTTGCATAACCTTGTGCTCTGGTTCCTCTCCAGCTTCCTCTTCTTCCGCCTGGTGAAGGATTTTTTCGGGGACGAGCTCGAGGCAAAGGCCTTCACACTGCTCTTTGCCCTTCATCCCGTCTACGTAATGTCGGTGGGCTGGATTTCCGCACGCAAGCATCTGCTGGCCCTGGTCTTTCTCCTTCTGGCATTGCGCCTTCTGCAGCTGCTTTTGGAAACGAAAGGGAAGAAGCGTTTTGTCTACTCGGTGTTCCTTTCCCTGGCCTACGCCGCCTCGGTGCTATCGCAGCCGATCTACGCCCTTTTTCCGCTTTGGGTGGCGCTGCTCTTCGCTCTGGAACGCAAGGCGCTCAAGGGCAATCTTTTACTGCTCGCACTGCTCGCGCTCCTGATGGTCGCCCTTTTGTGGCTGAACCGCTGGCACTATACGCTCTACTACTCCACCGCCGGAGACGATCCCCTCAAGCTGGCAGCGCTTTCGTTCACGAGCTTCTCCGCTCCCGCCGACTTCCTGCTCGCGCTCGGGCGCTACTTCTACAACCTGCTTGCGCCCGTGAGGCTGGCGCTTCTTTACTCGAAGGGTTCCTTTGAGAATGTTCTGGGCCTGCTGCTGCTTCCGATTTTCATGGCCTGGTCGGTGCTGGCGCTGGGCCGTAGCCGTGCCCTTCTGGCCTGGTCCTTTTTCCTGCTTATGCTCCTCATCGTGCTCACCAAGATCCGCACGATCTTTGTCTCCGACACTTATGTGCTGGGCGCTTCGCTGGCCTTCTGGTTTCTGGCGATCTCGCTGTATCGGAAATACTCCAAGCGCCTGAAGCGCCCTTTGGGCCTGGGAGTTTTTTCAGTCCTTCTTGTTTTCTTTCTTTTCCGCTCCGGTGTGGAAGCGAGGGCCTGGCGAACGGACGAACAGCTGTGGAGAAACGCCTACGAGAAGGAGCCCGATTGCACGAGCTCGATGAATCATGCCTTCGCCCTCTTTAAGCAGGACTCGTTTGCCGAAGCTTTGCCAGTGATGCAATTTCACCTGGCCAAGGGCTGCCGGGCTGAAGTAACAGCCCAGCTTTTCTATCTCACGCTCTTTTACGATCCCCGCCCGTCCCTAGAGAAAAAGATCGAGATGCTGGAGAAAAATGGCGGGCCCTCGGCCGTGCGACCACTGATACTGGCGGCTCTGTATCTGCAGAAAGGTCAGGCCGGCAAGGCCGAGGCGTTGATTGGTGGCTTGGTGAAAAACGATCCGGTCTTCTGGAAAGCCCTCCATCGGATTGAGATTCTGCCGCTCACGCGCACTCTGCAGGAATACTGCGCTCGCCATCTTAAGTTCGCCTATTGCGGGCTGAAAGACGTACAAAGCCAGAATGTAAATTGAGCTAGCCGGCTAGATCAGCGATCCATCAATCTTCGGAACGGGTATTTGGATCAGACGTCAATTCCGGTTTCTGGGAGGCAGCCGGTGTTCTTGAGCCGTGTGCGTTTGCCGAACCATCATCTACTACTGCATCGCCAGGAGATGCCAACTTTCTTTTGAACTCGCCTACAAACTTCGGTTGTCTCTCGAGGGTTACTTTTTTTGCTATGGCGATCTGAGAGACGTTGGCGATTGTCTCGTTCAGGGAGCCTTTGATGTTCTTTATATCTTCGCGCTGCTGAATAACCTGATAGCTAACGCCCCCCACCCAAAGCAGCGCTACTACAATTGGTGCAACCATCGACCAGGGAATGTTTAGAGTATTTCCTTTGCCCATATGGCCTCCGCAGATTCCTTTCGGAGGTCGGACGAAAAACATGAACAATGCAATCCTTTGCCCAGGTATGGCACACGCAAACGTAACTAAATGATATTTAATAGGGAAAGGTAAGGCAAAAATTGGTCGGGGCGGCGGGATTTGAACCCACGACCCCTTGCACCCCATGCAAGTGCGCTAGCCAGGCTGCGCCACGCCCCGAGACCAAAAGAGAAACTGCAAACTAATCTATCCGCGAGGCATGGGTCAAGTTTCGTCATGTTGGCGCAGCACGACATATATAAGGAGGAGGCACTTTTGGGGGGGAAGAAACGGGCCCGGCTAGCCAGTGCGAGACAGTCTCCTCCTGAACACGGAAGCAGGGCGCCTTGTTTGTTAACCAAATTAGCTACTGACAATTCTCGGCAGCGAAAAGGCGCAAAAATTGTCGTCCGGTAGGGTGTATCCGGAAAGAGACGCCTGAAATGAAAGCGGAATGTGGAATTGCGGGCGTGGCAAAAGTCTTGCAGAATGGTCTGTGTAGGTAAGTTTTAGGAACGCATATAGGGGGAGTTATGAAGAAGTTAATCCCAGCCATCAACCAAAAAGGTTTTACGCTGATCGAGCTCATGATCGTAGTGGGCATCATCGGTATTCTCGTGGCGATCGCCGCCCCGAACTTCTCGCGCTATCAGTCGAAAGCGCGTCAGTCGGAAGCTAAGATCGCTCTGGCCGCAGTCTACGGCGCCGAGAAAAGCTTCTACTCTGAGTACGCTGCTTATATGGGATCGATGGAAGCCGTCGGTTACGCCCCTGAAGGTCAGCGCCGGTTCTACGGCGTAGGCTGGTCGGGTGCCCAAGCGAACACTGTGACTGGTTATTCTGGTAACAGCTCGACTCCGAGCTATTCCACGAACAACAACCCGTACACCTGTTCGGGTACCGCTCCCACCCTGGGCGCGTTGCTCTCCACGGACTCGCAGTCTTTCGTGGCCGCTGCCGTGGGCTGTGTTCGCCAGTCGGCTGCCAACTCCGACTCGTGGAACATCACCGATACCAAGATCCTGACGAACAACGTGATCGCTCTCTAGTTCGTCTAACGGGAACGGCATGAAAAGTTCCGCTCTCGTACTGATCTTAGGCCTCATATGCGTGGCGCTGCTGCAGGAAAAGAATCCGCAGCAGCGCCTTACTGATTCCATCGTTTTCGACTTCAACGAGAATTTCACGAACTATTCGGCTTCCGCGCTCCGGGCGATGACCTTCGGCTACAGCCGGGCCGCCTCAGCCATGCTCTGGTTGCGCTTCCTGCAACAGACGCCGCCGCGGAAGGTGGAGAAGAACCAGGTGAGCTGGATTTACCGTGATCTGGACGCCATCACCGAGATCGACCCCGACTTCTACCCGGCCTATGAGTCGGGCGGCATCTTTCTTTCCGTGATCACGGAAGACAAGCGCGGTGCCGAGCAGATCCTGCTCAAGGGCACCAAAGCCTTCCCCGAACGTTGGCGGCTGCGCGCCTTTCTCGCCTACCATTATCAGTTCGAACTGCTGGAGCCGGAAAAGGCGGCCGAGCAGTACGCGGCGGGCTCCCGCCTTCCGGGCGCGCCCTCCCTGCTGGGACTTGTAGCCAGCTCGCTCATTGATAAGAAATCGGGCCGGGAGCAGAGCATCCGCTTTCTCGAGAACATGATCCGGGACACAGCGGATCCCGGGATGAAGGAAAAATTCGAGCTTAAACTTAAGAGGCTGAGGGAGGCAGGATGAGCGACCAGACCGCAATCCGCTTCTCGGGGCTTGGGAAGGTCTATAAGGAAGGCCTCTGGCGCGGAAGCAAACCCGCGCTCAAGGACGTCAGCTTCGACGTGATGCAGGGGCAGATCTTTGGCTTTCTCGGTGCCAACGGGGCGGGCAAGACCACGTCGATCAAGATCGCGCTGGGCCTGCAGTCCGCGACGAAAGGGAAGGTGGAGATCTTCGGGATTGATTCGAGTGACGCCCGGTCCCGCGCTCGGGTCGGCTTCCTGCCGGAGCGCCCTTACTATCATTTGAACCTGAATGCCCAGGAGTTCCTGAACTTCCACCGGAGCATCCGGAGCGCGCACGACTTTGGAAAAAAATTGCCGGGCAATCAGGATCTGCTGAAGCTGGTTGGCATTCCTGACGTGGGCTCGCGCCTGCTGCGCAATTTCTCGAAAGGGATGCTCCAACGTGTGGGTCTCGCCCAAGCGCTGATCAGCGATCCTGATCTGGTGATTCTCGATGAGCCGATGAGTGGTCTCGATCCCGTGGGCCGCCGCGAGGTGCGCAACCTGCTGGTGGACCTCAACCGTGCAGGCAAGACGATTTTCTTCAGCTCGCACATTCTCAGCGACATCGAAAGCATCTGCCAGCGCATCGCTTTTCTCGAGAAGGGCGAGCTGAAGTACTGCGGGAAAATCGACGACCTGCTCGAAAGCCACAGCCGGGAGTACGAAATCCTCTACCGGGAGGGCGGGAAGATGCTGCGGATGAACGTCTCCGGAAAAAATGAGGCGAAGGCCGCGGTGGAGAAGCTATGGAGCCGGGGCGCCGAGGTGGAGAGCTTCGGTCCCGTGCACCACAGCTTGGAAGATGTGCTCTTCGGCGAGAAGGGAGCGCGTTGATGGCAGGCGTGATTTTCGCCATCGGGCTGAACTCGTGGAAGCAGATGGTGCGCGACCGCGTATTTTGCGTGGTGCTCGTTGCCGCACTCCTGATGATCGGCTTCTCCTATCTCCTGGCAACGCTCACCATCGTCGAGTCGCGCAAAATCCTGCTCGATTTCGGCTTCTCGGCCGTGAGCATGGCCAGCGGAATGGCGGCCCTTTACATCGGCATCGTCTCGATGGCCCGGGAGATCGAACAACGCACGATTTATTCTGTGGTGACCAAGCCGATCTCGCGCTCGGCCTACCTTCTGGGGAAATTCCTGGGCAGCGCGGCCGTAGTGGCGGCGGCGCATTTGTTGCTGGCTTTGAACCTAGCCGGCATTCTCTGGCTCATGGGCGAGAGTCTTCCCGCGGGATTCGCCTCCTGCCTCTTTCTGATGCTTCTGGAGACCTGGATCATTCTGGGGCTGGCCTTCCTTTGTTCCTCTTTCTCCAGCAGCGTGCTGGCGGCGGGTATCACGATCGCGCTCTTCCTCATCGGGCGCAGCAACTCGTCGCTGCTTACCATTGCGGAGAAAGGGCTCACGCCCGGCACCCGTGCTCTGGCGCGCTTCCTCTACTATTTCACGCCCAACCTGGAACGCTTCAATGTGCGCGACGTAGTGGCTTATGGGCGCCCGTTTCCCGAAGAGATGCTCTGGACCGGGCTCGCCTACGCCGCGGCTTTCGTGGCCGCCTGCCTGGCTGCGAGCTGCCTGTTTCTGGGCAAAAGGGATCTGCCGTGACGAAGAAACTTCCAGCCGTTCTTGCGCTCGCTCTCCTGCTGGGCGCGCTCTCGTTCGTCTTCCGGTACAGCAAAGGCCAGGAAGGCGATCCCGACCGCTATTTCCACATGGCGCTCAGCCGGATCACGGCGGATTCGGGGCAGTTGTACCTGCGCTCGCTCCCGCAGGTGGAAGATCTGGGCTGGGGCGACTATTTTCTCGATAAGGAATTTTTTTTCCACCAGCTCACCACTCTGGGCTACAGGATCTCCGGCGATCATGGTGTGGAGCGCGCCGCCTTCTTTTGCTCGCTTCTCTCGCTTGCTGTTTTTTTCCTCTTTGCCGCGGCCCGGCTGCCCTGGCCCCTGGCCTTTTCCGCGACCTTGCTGGTTTTTTCCTATCCGCTCTTCGCCTACCGCCTGACGATGCTGCGGCCGCAGGTGCTGGCGATCGCCACCTTCCTGCTGATGAACGTGGCGATCCTATATAAACGCCCGCGCCTCGCGGGGCTCGCGACTTTTTTCTTCACGCTCAGCTACCACGCGTTCTACGTTCCGCTCATCTGTCTGGTGTGGCTGGGCGCGCTCTCCTTTTTCGAAGACAAGAAAGGCGCCAAGCTGTGGCGCGAGACGGCTCTGCTCGGTGCCTTCGGCTGCGTAGCCGGTTTGCTTGCGAATCCATACTTTCCGGGCAACGTAGTGATGGCCGTGATCCATGCGCGCATCCCCGGCCTGATGAAGGGCGAGCTCGCGGGGCTCAATTTCGGCGACGAGCTCGTGCCCTTGAGAAGCAACGACTTCCTCGAGCTCTTTTACGGCCCGTTGTTGCTGATCCTGGCCGCCGTTTTCCTGCTCGGCTACGAGTTCAAAGGCAAGGGCAAGACGAGCGACAAACGCTACGTGCCCACGATCTATCTCTTGGGGGTCTGCTTCTTCTTCCTCTTCCTGAGCTTCCAGGTGCTGCGTGCGGTGGAGTACCTGGTGCCCGCGGCAGGTCTACTGATGGTGCTCGTGCTGGAGCGCCTGCAGAAGCGGAAAGAGGCTGCGGCTGTGTTGCTGGGTCTGCTGGCCGTTCCGCAGATTTGGGGCTACGCCAAAATATTGCGGCAACAGCGCGATCCGATCGCACGCTATCGCGTGGACGAAACCTTCAAAGCGATCGGGTCGATTCCCGGTGGCAGCGCCAAGGTTTACAACTGCGAATGGGACCGCACCCCATATATTTTGTATACCCGCCCTGATCTGCGCTTTGTCGACATCCTCGATCCGAGTTTCCTCTACTTTTCCAACTACGGGGCCTTCATGGGTCGCGAAGGGATGAAGCGGGGAACCACGGCGGATATTCATGGCCTGATCCGCAATGCATTCCATGCCGACTACGTATTCTGCGGCGACCAGAACATCACCGCGCAGCTGCGCGACGATCCGGGCTTCCAGCAGATTTATCCGCAGACGGTCAATGCCGGGCAGTCGCCCCTGGTGCCGAACGTATTCCGCGTTCGCAAAGAAAAGCCGGGAGCGTACGTGCGCTCCTTCGATCTGGCTCCAGCGGAGATGGTGGACGTTTCCCAGCTCGCGGCGATCCAGCCGGCAATGCCGGAACGCAAGCTAACGAGGGTGAACTTAGAGCAATCCAACTTCCTCAATCTGGCTTTGCGCTTCAAGGAAGAGGTGAGCAAGGTTACGCAGAATGATCTGGGCAAGTCGGAATGTGTGTTCGTGAAGCCTTCGGCAGCCGAACAACGGAGGCTCGCTGGTGCGCGCTACCTTGGACTGGGGGGCGGGCAGGGGTTCAAGGTCTGGAGGAACGGCCGCCCGCTCTTCTTCACCCGGGCCGGATTTCCCGTTGCGAAGAGTGCCCAGGTTCTCGTTCCTCTCGACGGCACTCTGAAGGCCTCCGACAGTTTGGATATTCTTGTCTGCACCGCCCTGGGCGGCCCCTACTGGGGCGTGACGCTCTCGTTCTGGAGCGAATCGGAGCTGGCGAAGACCTGCGCCTGGAAATCCAAGGGAACGCGGTCGTCTCCCGAAGAGGGCTGGGAATATAAGGGACTGCAGCGTCTCAGCTGCATCGGTTCGCTCGCAGGCGCGGTAGTGCCCGCTGACATCCGCTGATTCTTACGGGTGTGCCACGGGGTCTGGCACGGCCCGGGAAAGTTCGACTAAGGCTTCCACGATGCGCGCGAGCGGAGAGCCCGTGGCCGACGCCTCATTCGCCCATTTCAGCCACTCAGCCGGAAGCGGAGTTTTGCCGTCCCAGCTCTTGGGTGCGGCCGTGTTCTGGTCGAGGTAGATGTCGCCCATGGTACGTGCCCGCAAGCTACCCGGAGTCCAGAGGAAGTCGGGATGGGCGTTCTGGTACCATTCGCCCCCGAGGATATTCATATTCTCGTCGAGCTCTAGGTCGTATTGGTAGTTCACGCGGCTGATGCGGTCGAAGCTCGGGTTGTCGATGGGATCGGGCTTGGGCATGTTTTCCACCATGTAGTCGAGCGCCATTGAGATCCCCACCACGTACTTGGCGTTCTTCGCCCGGTAGCTGGGGAAGTAGTCGCTCTTGAAGTCCTTGATCTCCACCATGGCTTCCTTGAGCGTATTCACGGGCGTCATCGTCTCGGGATTGAAGTAGACGTAGCTATAGGCCTGGAGCGGCTGGTTCCATACCTGGGCATCGTAGGTCACGTCCATCACGAACGATTTCTTTTTCACGCCGATCTGGTTCACCACGGCCTGGTGCCAGGTGCCCGGGTTGGTGTCGAAGCAGTCCTGGTCCTGGATGCGGCCTGCGCCGTCGACAGCCGGACTCGCCTTAGCACAACGCCCGCCGATCACCTTCACCTTGCCCTGGTTCTTCGCCCAGAGGTAGGAGCCGAGCGCCTTGAGGTCGGAAGGATAGAAATGCACCATCGTCTTTCCATCGGCGGCCATCACGTCGATGGAAGCGGTGGGACGTCTGAGCATGAAGGAGGCGGGCGACCAGCCGTGGCAGATGCCCATCCAGCCTTCCACCGTCTTGTTCGTGTCCTGCTCCCAATGCACGGCGGCCCAGGATTTCTTGGTGATGCGCTGATTGGAGTCGCCGATCAGG
>DATBTF010000083.1:0-16310 GCA_036559405.1 Bdellovibrionota bacterium | reverse complement strand
GCATTCTTCGTATCGATATTGAACTCTCCGAGCACCTTCTTGATCAGCGAGAGCTGGTCGTCGTCGTAGATCACGAAGGGACGGGTGAAACCGAGCTCCTGGCTCTCTGCCCGAAGAAGCTTCACGCAGAAGGAATGGAAGGTGGAAACCTCTGGCATATAGGACGAAAAACCCATCCACGGCTGTGACCAGCGCAGCTGGAATGCGTTGTTGCCGCTTCTCAATACATGCTCCACCCGGTGCTTCATCTCCGCCGCGGCTTTGTTCGTGAACGTCACGGCCAGGATGCTGCTTGGATTTTTCCCCTGTTGAATGAGATGCGCGATACGGGTGATGAGAGTCTTGGTTTTCCCCGAGCCCGCGCCGGCCAGTACGATAACTGGACCATCGGCAAGCAAAACGGCCTGCTTTTGCTTGTCGTTCAGAGAGCTGAGATAGGGGGAATCCATGGGGAAAGAAATTACCTCAGACGCAGGGCCAGGAACAAGTTCTATGTCACTAGGCCTTCTGCAAGCTGGGGGCCGGAATGGAAAGTACGAAGCGCGTGGTCGCGCTTTCCTCGTCCAGCAGCAGCGTGCCCCCATGCCCTTCCACGATGGTGCGGGAGACGCTCAAGCCGAGGCCGAGACCCTTTCCCGCTTCCTTGGTGGTGAAGAAAGGCTCGTAGATACGGGAACGAATTTCCTTGGGCACGCTGTGCCCGTTATCTTCCACTACGATCTCCACCCTATCTCCCTTTGTCTGCACATCCACCTTGATCCAAGGAGAAGCGCTCCCCTCCACCGCGTCAATGCTGTTGTTCAGCAGGTTCACCAGCACCTGGCAGATCTCGGAACTGCGGCACTTCAAATGGGGTTCTTTTTCCGGGTTTTGAAAGGCGATTTCCACTCCCACCTTACGCGCTCGGTCCTGGCAAAGCCCGAGGGCATCCTGGATCACGGAGGAGACGGGAGTGTCCTGGAAGGGATCCTTCTTGCTGTCACGTGCCAGCGCTCGCATTCCTTTCACGAGCTTCGAAATGCGGTTCACCGTATGTTCAATGGTCTCCGCCATCTGCGCCATTTTCGGCTGCGCCGGCTTCCCTTCGCCCGCGAGATTCCGCAGCATCACTGCATTTCCGTGGATGATGGCCAGCGGATTGTTGATCTCATGGGCCAGCTCGCCGGCCATGCGGCCCAGTGCGCTCATCTTCTCCGAATGCATCATCATCGCGCGCTGCTCGGCAAGCTCGCGGTCGGAGGCACGGATCCGGTCGGCCAGCGCCAGGCTCAGGAGAATCACTTCGAGGGAGGTTCCAATATGGGGAGCGTGCCGCATGAACTCTCCTAGATAAATCAGACCACTTTCCTGGGCCGCGAAAAGAATCATCGAAAGGTTGAATACGAGTGAAGAAACAAAAAAGAGTATGGCTGCCTTCACACGCTTTGCCAGCCCTATGGAGGCAATCACCAGCACGACGAGGTTGCTCAGCGTCACCGACAAGCTGCCCACCATGGCGGTCAGCTGTGAATAGTGGAAAAAAGCCCATGCCATGCGCACGGTGGAAACCGCCACCAGCGCGATCAGGACGCGATCGAGCTTGGGTGTAATTTCGCGGCTACCGAGGAACTCCCGTACGAATTGGGCGTAAAAGAAAAGGGAGATGCCGCCATAGATATGCATCTCGCGCGCGGCCCACCACGGATTTTCGGGCCAGAAAAACTGTACGGTAAGCCCCTCGTGGCCAAGGTAAAGAAAGGCGATGCTGAATATGAAGAGCGAGTAGTTGAAGTACATCCAGGACCGAAGCGAGCCCGCCAGAAAGCTATTGAAAAGCGCTGCCAAAACGAGCAGCCCAAAAAATCCCCCAAGCATCATCATGTACTTCGAACGTTCCGCTATGAAGGTAGCCGCCCCTCTGACCGTCATAGAAACTTCCAGAGGATAGGTTCCCTCTACAGAAAGGAAATAAACCGCACGCGGATCGCGAGGCGTGGCGAGACGGAAAATCGTGGGTCCCGTAGGCAATACTAATTGGGGCTCCCTCTGGCTCACGGGAACGTCCAGCCCGGCGATCGCGCTCTCGAGGATCTTTCCATCCACAGTGCTGTAAAACCCCACCCTTCCCAGATAGGTAGAAAGAATTTCAAAAAACAGCGTCTCTTTCGGGCTACCGTAACGGCCATCGTTCGGAAGCTGGAAACGGAACCAGAAACGAGAGAAAGAGAAGCCGAGCCGGGGATGGTCCCGCGTGACCGGCCGCCAGTCGCGTGGTTTCCGGATCACATCCTCTGCGGAGATCTCTTTCGAGCTGTCTTCGAAATACTCCATGGATGGCGGTGGATCCGCGAGCGCAGCCTGCATCAGGAACAGCGCCAGGCCAACGGCGGCCAGGAGAGCTTTCAGCGAAGCGAAAACTTTGTCCATAGGTTCCTATAGCTTCAAATGCGGGGAAAACTAAACAAAAAATCAGATTATGCGCGCCGAAACGCTTTCTTGACCACTTCTTTATTGTAAAGATTCACAAGATCGCTCTTCACAAGCAGTCCCACATAGCGGCTCTCGCCCTCCACCACGGGAACGAACTCTTCATCGCTCATGCTGGAAAGTGCCGCTTCGAGGTTCATATCGGGGTTCAGGTGCACGCGGGCCGGCTTCACCATCTCTTCCACGCCCACCAGGCTGTGCACCTGGCTCTCCTCCCCTAGTTTTTTCCAGGCGTTCAGCCCGTAGAAATCGGCGAGCGAGACCAGGCCGTACATCTTTCCTTCAGAGTCGACCACGGGAAGGGTGGAGAACTTCGACTCCATGAGTTTCTTGTACGCTTCCCCGATGGAGCTTTTGCTGGGAACGGGGTTCACGTAGGTGATCATGGCATCGCGCACCTGGATGCCCGAAAGAGTGTTGTAACACATGCCGGCCCGGAATCTCACGCCGTGGCGGTAGAGACCCATCGAGGCCAGCCGGTCGGCTTGCAGACGGGACGTAAGATAATGTGCACCGAAATTCGTGAGCAAGGCGGTGAAAAGGAAGAGGGCGCTATTGGTCATCATTCCGGTTGCGTATCCGAAAACGAGAGCACTCGCCGCCACAGGAGTGCCGAAGGCTGCGGAAAAGTAGGCGCCCATGCTGAGTAGGGCCACAGTTCCGGCGCCCACCTTCAGGAAGGGTGCGGCCACGATCGAGATGCAGGCCCCGAGCAGGCCGCCGGCAACCAGGGTGGGCAGGATGAGGCCCATCGAGCCGATCACGGAATAGGCCATCGCTCCCATGAGAATCCTGAGTGTGAGCGCAAGCAGGGCCACGCTAAGGAGAAACCCCTGAGACATCGAATCGTGCAGAAGCCCCACGCCGGTACCCATCGCCAGAGGAAACAGGTAGAGCGCGACAGCGGTGAGACTTGCCCACATCCCGAGGCGCAGCAAAAGAGCGGCCGCGGAAACGTCGGTGGCGCGCCTGGTTTCAAAAAGGCCGTGGAGCTCTTTGTCGGTCTTGCGATGCACCCAGATCGTAAAGGAAGCCAGCAGGGCCGCGCAGATGCTCACGACCACCACACAGAAAAGCGCCATTTCGGCGGTAAGATCAAAACCCTCGGTACGGATCACGAGGGAGAGCCCGCCATCGGTGCCGAAGAGCGAGCTGAATATTCCCGTGGGAGAAGTGAGCGACTGCGAGACCGAAGCGGCCACGAAGGCCGTGACAGCAAAAGTGCCCATCGAGAAGGAAAACGATCCCCATCCGTAAAGCAATTCCACGACGAAGAGAAAGGCGGCCGTGGGCTGGCCCAGCACCGCCGCGATCGCGGCGGTGGCGCCGCAGGCCGCGAGCGTGCGCACCTGGTTCGTGGAGAGCTTCGCGAACTGTGCGAAACGCGAGGCGAGCGAGGTGAGCAGCTCCATGCAAACTCCCTCCACGCCCACGATCCCCTGACCCAGCAGCAGGAGGAAAGTGCCGATGGCATGCACGAAGGAGTAACGGATCTTGCGCCGCCCGTCCTGGAAATGCAGGTCAGAGATGAAATAAGTAAAACCATCAGCGGAGCGATAGGCGCGGAAGGCAGCAAAAAATACGAAGAGGGAAAACGCGGCAAGGAGCGGAAGGCCGAGAGAGTAGGAAAGCGTGGTGCGCGAGGGAAGGCTGGGGTCGACCTTCTGCAAGATCCACTCGAGGTTCTGGAGACACCACCAGACAGCCGGAGTAACCGCCCCCGCCAGGCAACCGATCAGGATCGACAGCAACCAGATCTGCATCCGTCCTCCTTCCTCATTCCACCGTCACGCTCTTGGCAAGGTTCCTGGGCTGGTCCACCTCAGTGCCCCGCTCCACCGCCACATAGTAGGAAAACAGCTGGAGCGGCAGCACCGAAAGCACCGGCAGCATCTCCGGAAACAATGCCTTGGCGACTGTGACCACGGAATCCGAGATCTTCGCCAGGTGTTTGTCATCAGCCGAACAGAGCGAACAAAGCGTTCCCTTGCGCGCCTTCACTTCTTCGATATTGCTCACGCTCTTGGAGTGCATCAGGCCTTCGCCCTCGGGAGCGATCGCGAACACAACCATTTCCGGCTCCACCATCGCGATCGGGCCGTGCTTGAGCTCGCCGGCGGGATAGCCCTCGGCATGCACGTAAGCGATCTCTTTGAGCTTGAGAGCGCCCTCGAGGGCGATCGGATAGTAGATGCCGCGGCCAAGAAACAAAAATCCCTTTTTCTTGAAATAGCGTTGGGCCAGCGCCTTGATTTTGTCGGCTTCGCCCAAAGCCGCCAAGGCCGTTTGCGGAAGCTGGCTGAGGCCCTCCACCCACTTCTGCTCAGTGGGACCGTCCATCAGCCCGCGGCGGGCGGCCACGGCTCCGGCAATGACGGCCAAAAGCGCAAGCTGGGTGGTGAAGGCCTTGGTGCTGGCCACGCCCACCTCGATGCCGGCATTGGTGTAGAAAACGGCGTCGCATTCGCGAGGGATGGAAGAATCGCGCACATTGCAGACCGCGAATACCTTCATGCCCGCCTGCTTCATCAGCTTCACGGCCGCAAGGGTGTCCGCGGTCTCGCCGCTCTGGCTCACCACGAGGCCCACGTCCGTAGTGCGTAATACGGGATCGCGATAGCGGAACTCGCTGGCGAGTTCGGCCCGGCAAGGCACGCGCGCCAGCTTTTCTAGGAGTTGGTGGCCGTACATCCCAGCATAGGCCGCCGTGCCGCAGGCCACCACATGCACCATCGTGGCCGAGTCGAAGGCCTTTACCAGCTCTTCGTGCGAGGCGCGCCTGGCTTCGCGCCCGGGCCGGGCCGAAACATGGGCACTGTCGAGACGGAACTTTCCCGTGGCGAGATCGAGCCAGGCGCTTAAGGTGTCGGCGAGCGCCCGCGGCTGCTCGAAAATCTCCTTGAGCATATAGTGCGGGTAGCCCTGCTTATCGATGCTGTCGACGCTCCAGTCGATCTCAACCGTCTGCATTCGCTTTTCTTTTCCGTCGAGCCCGAAAATCCGGACCTTGTCGGCCGTCAGCTCGGCCAGCTCGTTGTCCTCGAGATAGTAAATCGTGCGAGTGCTCTCGAGCATTGCGGGAACGTCGCTCGCCACCAGGCTCTCGCCCTTGCCCAGGCCCAGCACCAAAGGCGATCCATTGCGGGCGACCACGATCGTGCCCGGCAGGCGTTCATCCATCACCACGAAGGCTGAGGCGCCATGTACGCGGCCGAAGGACGCGCGTACCGCATCCAGCAAGGATGTGCCTTTGTCTCGTTCCCTGCGGACCAAGTGCCCAAATATCTCGCTATCGGTATCGGAAACCAAATCCACGCCCGAAGCCCGCAGCTCTTCGCGCAAAGAATGGTGGTTCTCGATGATCCCGTTGTGAACGATAGTGACGGGGCCCGAACGGTGCGGGTGGGCGTTCACCTGGTTTGCTTCGCCATGGGTGGCCCAGCGGGTGTGGCCGATCGCCTGGCCGCAGGGAAAGTCGATCTCCGGCCAGAGCGCCTTGAGCTCCTTGAGCTTGCCGGGGGCCTTGATCACTTGGGTGGTGAAGCCGCTGCCATTCGCTTTCAAAGCGGCAATGCCGGCGGAATCGTAGCCGCGGTACTCGAGCCGCGAGAGGCCTTTATAAATGATGTCCTGGGCGGGGCGCGTTCCCACATAGCCGACGATTCCGCACATTTCTAAACCTTCCCCTTGGCTTTCTTCGCGGCCTGCATCCGCGATCGCAGGCGGTCCGCATAGCCTTCCTTATTTTCCTGCTTGGCCCGGCCCACGGCCAGGGCCCCGTCGGGAACATTCCTGGTGACGGTGGAGCCGGTGGCCACATAGGCGTCTTTGCCCACGGTGACGGGCGCCACGGTATTCACGTTGCTGCCGATGAAGGCGCCATCTTCGATGGTGGTCTTGTGCTTGTTCACGCCATCATAATTGCAGGCGACGAAGCCGCAGCCGATGTTCACGCCCTCGCCCACCTCGGCGTCGCCGATATAAGAGAGATGGTTCGCCTTGGATCCCTTGCCGATCACGCTCTTCTTCACTTCCACGAAATTACCAATCCGCGCCTCTTCCCCGATCGCGGCCCCCGGGCGCAGGCGGGCGAACGGACCTATCTGGGCGCCCCCCTTCACCACGGCTCCCTCGAGATGGCTGTAGGCCTTCACCACAGCACCAGACTCCACCACGCTGTCGATCAGCACGCAGCCGGCTTCGATCACGGACCCGGAGGCGATCTTCGTGCTTCCCTTGAGCACCACGTTCGGGCCGAGAACGGCACCTGGCTCACAAATCACATTCCCATCCGGCCAGAATGCTTCCGGCGCTTCGATTCTCACCCCGTCCTTCAACCACTGCTCGATCCGGCGCCGGCGAAGCACAGCCTCGGCCTCCGCCAGCTGCAGAAGGTCATTCACGCCCCCAAGCTCCGCGGAAGATATCGGAAAGGCCTCGAGCTTCTTTTTCGCCTTGGCGGCGAGGGCTACAATGTCAGTGAGATAAATCTCTCCCGTGCGCTTGCTGGCCTGGAGCCTGGGTAGGAGCTGCAGAAGCAATTTGGCGCTGACGGCGTATAGCCCGCCATTTACCGTCTTGATCTTCTTTTCTTTCTCGGAAGCTTCTTTCTCTTCCACGATGGCGGAGGGCTTGCCACCCTTCTTCACGATGCGGCCGTAGCCGAAAGGAATTTCGAGCTCCATCACGCCCAGCGAAAGGTCTGCCTTCTTTTTGCTATGATTCTCCACAAAGGCCCGAAGGGTTTCCGCCCGGAGCAGCGGCCCATCGCCGTTGAGGATCACGACCAGCGAAACCGAGCCGCCGAAGGCCGGCAAAGCCGTAAGTGCGGCATGACCCGTTCCCTTCTGCTGCTCCTGCCAGACATCTTCAGTGGCGAATGAAAGGGAGGCGAGCTCGGCCTTCACCTCGTCCCTGCCCACGCCCACCACCACCACATGCCGGGAGGCGCCCGCCTCACGGGCTGTTTCCAGCACATGGGCCAGAAGGGTGCGGCCACAGGCCTTGTGCAAAACCTTGGGCAGCGCGCTCTTCATGCGGGTGCCTTTGCCGCCGGCCAGCACAAGCGTGGAAAATCGCAGGGGATTCATAGGAAAACGCTATTCTATTTCACCCACTTATTCAATCTCTACGAGAGCCGAATCGGAGCCGATCTAGCTGGAATTTCTCTCTTTTCAGCCCAAGGCGGCCTATGGTACACCCCATCTTCTAGCGAATTCGCCAAAACGACCTGAAAGGACACGAAATGCCGAGCTACGAAACCACTGTGATCACCAAATCGACCACGAGCGAGGACCAAGTAAGCGCCCTTCGCCAGAAAGTGGAAGGGATCATCAGCGCGCACCAGGGCCAAGTGGGCAATTTTGAAGACTGGGGCACACGCCGTCTCTCTTACGAAATCCAAAAAGAGAACCGCGGCCGCTATCTCTATTTCGCCTTCACCGGCAACAACGGCACCGTGGCCGAGCTGGAGCGCAATTTCCGCATTAACGAGAACATCGTGCGTTTCCTCAGCGTAAACCTGTCCAAGGAAGACGATCTCGAGCTGACCAAGCGTCCGAGCCCCATGAAGCGGGTGAAGAAGCCGATGGGCGAAGACGGCTCCGAGGCTCTCGATAGCTGAGCTTGGAAAAGCCGCCTCTAGAATCAGGCTGGATCGATCGTACCGATAGCCCGGAACGCCCGGGCTCATGGGCCTTTCAGCTGGCACTCTGCCTGCTGGGGCCCCTTTTCTTTGTCTCCTATATGTTCACGATCCTGGCTCCCCTTCCCTTCCTCTACCTGCATGTCGGCACACCCAACGTACGCAAAGGGCGAATTTGGTCGATAATCGGGCTGTTTCTGGGCCTAGGCCTAAGCTTCGCCATCCACGGCTGGCTCTGGGGCTCACTCTTTTTCTTCCTCTTCGCCTCCCTGCCCGCCTTGGTGCTGGGCGAGCTGCTGCTGAAACGGGTGGGCCCGGAACGGGCGATCGTGGGCGCGGTACTTGCCGTGACCGTGGCCTCAGCCTCGAGCGCCTGGGTGGTCGCCCATTCCCGGGGGTTGGAGCTTATCCCTGCCTTAAAAACCGCCACGGAACAGATCGTAAGAGAGAGCGCCGAGCGTTTCCTCGAGCAGCAGGACAAAAGTGATATTCCGGAACATACCCTCGAGGAGCTCAAGCTTCTGAAAGAGGCGCCAGGCGCCTTCTTTTCCGAGCTTCCGGGCATCCTGGGCTCCCTTTTGCTCCTGCTCTGCGCCCTTCCCTGTGTGGCTCTGATCCGCTGGAACCCCAAAGGCTTCTTAAGACGTACGGGGATTCCCCGGGACTTCCTCCGCCGCTGGCGTACCCCCGACTGGTTTGTTTGGTTCGCCCTCTATTGCGGAGCTTTTCTGCTCTTTGAGGTGCCTTATCTGAGTGAAGTAGCCAGAAATATCCTCAAACCCATCCTACTTATTTACTTTTTCCAAGGAATGAGTATTCTTGCGTACTTCCTGGACTCACTGCGCCTTAGGGGCCCGTTCCGCGTGATCTTTTATGGAACGGCGATCGTGTTTTTGACCCCCATGGTGGTGAGCTTCGGATTTTTCGATTTGTGGTTTAATTTTCGGGGCCGCGGGCGCCCGACGGACGAGGAAAAAGAGTCATGAACGTCATTTTAAGAGAAAACGTAGAGAACCTGGGCTCCATCGGAGACAACGTGCGAGTAAGCTCCGGCTTCGCCCGTAACTTCCTCTTCCCCAAGCGCCTCGCAGTGCAGGCCGATGAGAAAAATATTAAGCAGGTCGAGAACCAGAAGCGCTCTTTGAAGAAGAAGCTCGCTGCCGTTCGCTCCGAAAAAGAAGGTCTCAAGACCCAGATCGAAGGCATCGCCCTCGTGATCCGCCGCAAGGCTGGCGAGAACCAGAAGCTCTTCGGCTCGATCACGAACCAAGACGTTTCGGAAGCTATGGAACAAAAGGGCGTGAAGCTCGACCGTCGCCAGATCGAAATGGAAGGCTCCATCAAGAAACTCGGCAACTTCAAAATTCCGGTGCGTCTGATGGAAGGCATCATGGCGGAGATCAACCTCTCCATCGTGGCGGATGTAGAGTAAGCGCTACTTCTATAGAGCAAGAATAGAGAGCCCACTCCTTTTGTGAGTGGGTTTTTCTTTTTATGTCATGGGTTCGAGTCCCGCAGGCTCCACCAATTTTTCGCTTTCTCTATACTATTCCCGAGTTGCCGAGCTTCCATGGAGGGAAGCGAGGATTGTTTGAGGGAATAGTATAGAGAAAGCGAAGGTTTTGGGGATGAATTGTGCAAAAGATTTTTCCAAGAATTTTTTTCGCACTGAACCTGAACTTTGCTTCATGGAATGTTTTCCCATTCCACGCGCTTACGTCTCTTCCCGAATGTGTTTCATTCATTTCATGTATCTCATTAGGCCGCGGCTTTTCCTTAGAGCAGTGAGCCTCATTTCTGTTAAGAATTCGTTTGTCCGGCTACAATACAAAGTGCGATACAGATCATCCTAATCCAACGGCTGGGGGGCCAATGGACTTCGAAAAACCTAAGGACACGAACGAACGCCCGAGCGGAGCCTCGTACTTCGGCGGCGCTACGTTCGCTGCCCCTCCGCGCGCCACTGCCGGCGGCCGCGTGCCCCCGCACAACCTTGAAGCCGAGATGAACGTGCTCGGCGGCATCCTGCTGGATAACCGGGCGCTGGATTCCGTGCATGAGATCGGCGTCGAACCCGACGACTTCTACAAAGACGCGCACCAGAAGATCTACGCCGCCATCCTCGAACTCACCCGCCGTACCCAGCCGGCCGATGTGATCACGCTGCGCAACCTTTTGATGAACTCCGGCATCCTGGAGAAAGTGGGCGGGGCTTCCTATATCGCCGAGCTCGTACAGAGCGACTTCTCCGTGCCCAACGTTCCGGCCTACGCCCAGATCGTTAAAGAAAAGAGCTCTGAGCGGAAGATCATCCTAGCCTGCACCGAGCAGGCCGCTAAAGCTTATGAGGGCGTGGAAGACCACAACGCCTACCGCGAAGAGACCGAGAAGCGCGTGCTCGAGGCCACCTCGGAGAAGAAGCTTAGCAGCTACCGCTCGCTCGGCGACACTCTCCAGGATGTGTTCACCCACCTCCAGGACACCGCCTCGCGTGACACCAAGATCGTGGGCGTGCCCAGCGGTTTTAGTGATCTGGATAAAGAAACCATGGGCTGGCATAACGGCCAGCTGATCATCGTGGCGGCACGTCCCGGGATGGGTAAAACTTCGCTCATGCTGAACACCGCGCTTCATGCGGCCCTGCAGGCGCGCACGAGCGTCGCCTTCTTCTCGATGGAGATGACCCGCGACGAGCTCGCCATGCGTCTGCTTTCCATGGAGTCCCGCGTGGACGCGGGCCGCCTGAAAAATGCATCGCGTCTCCAAGAGCAGGACTGGAAACATCTTCAGCGCGCCGCCGGCGAAATGCACGAAGCGCAGCTCTTCCTCGACGACACGCCGGCTCTCAATATTTTGGAAATCAAAAGCCGCGCCCGCCGTATCAAGACCCAGCACGGTCTCGGTTTGGTGCTGGTGGACTACCTCCAGCTGATGCGCGGCCTGGGACATAAAGGAAACTATTCCCGCGAGCAAGAGATCGCCGAGATCTCCCGCGGATTGAAAGCCATGGCCAAGGAGCTGCAGGTTCCCGTGATCGCCGCCTCCCAGCTCAGCCGGGAAGTGGAACGGCGCGAGAAGAGCAAGCCGAAGCTTTCCGACCTCCGCGAATCCGGCGCCATCGAACAAGACGCCGACATCGTGCTCTTTATCCACCGCGATAAGGACAACCCGGAGATGCAGCGCGAGGCCGAACTCATCATCGGCAAACACCGTTCCGGCAATACCGGCGAGATCAAACTCGCGTGGCACGGCCAGTACACCACCTTCAAAGACTACGCCTATGGCGGAGATTCTGGCGCCGCTCCTGGGCGGGGCGGAACATCGGTGGATTTCTTCTAACTACTGCTAACTACTTGATTATCTTATGTACGGGCGCTCATTTGCTGGCGAAAGACCACACCTTCAGCTGCTGCAACTGGATTGAAATTTAAAGAAATTCCCTCGACTCCCTTCGGCATATGCCTTGCTCTAGCAAGGGCTTCCAGCTCCTATGAAAAAGCCCGTGCTGCCACCCATTTACTTCCTCTTTCTCGCCCTGGCGGTGCTGGCTGGCTGTTCCCACAAAGACGCGGAATCCGGCGAACGAAGCGAGGCCTATACCGCCGCGCTCGCAAGTCTGAACAACCACGAGTACGAGAGAGCTATCGCGATCCTCGAGCCCATGGCCCAGGCGAACCCCCAAGATGCCAAGCTCAACAAGCGCCTGATGCACGCCTATGCCGGTGCCTCCGGCTTCGAGCTGGGAAGATTCAAGAGCATCATGGAATCCCTGGCTGCCACCAAGTTCAACGAAGATTTCCAAGGGACCCTGGACGATTTCAAACGCGCCAATTCGGTTCAGAAGCTGAAGTGGAACGACATCCGCAGATTTCGCTTCGAGCGCTTCCAAAGCCGTTTCCAGCAGCTGTTCGCACCCGTGCCGGAGCTGGACAAAAACCAATACAACCGCCTCAATCAGGCGATCACACTCTACGAACGGCAAGGCCTCGATCCCAGCTCCGTTCCCGCCGAGGACAATTTCCAATGGGGCCTCATTTACTCGTACCGCACTCTCGTGAACGTGCGCGCCCTGGGGCGGAAGATCGATTTCGTAATGCAGGGAAAAGAAAAGGCCGACAATCTCGTACTGGAAGGCCGCATACTGCGCTCGATCAAACGCATCCTGCAGGACGTTCTCAAAGCCCACAGACTATTTCGCAATTCCTACGGCAAGCTCCAGGAAGTTTCGGTCAAAATCGAAGAGTTCGCCCATAGAATTTCCGGCAAACGGATCAAGGCGGAGGTGGTCCAGACTTCACGGACCTTCGAAGACCTCCTCAACAGCCTCCTCAGGGAAAACGTGAACGAGTCCTCCGACCTGATGGCCAGCCTGGTGAACCGCGTGCGCCTGGGAGACTACGAGGAAGGATTGAACTTCTACCTCTACGAGCTGCACGGAAGCACGGAAGAGTCGCGCTATAAAGCGAACCGCATGCGCGCCACGATGAGGGTGTATGCCAGTGGCCTGCAAAGAAAGTATTACAGAAAAAGAGATCCCATGCGGAATCTTTTCAACCCAGCGCTGAAAGCAAGGCTGCTCGAAACCGAACGAAATGCTGTCGACAGTGAAAGCCTCGAGCCCTTCCACGCCCTTTACAAAGACAGAAGCAGCTCGTTTCACGATCTTCTGGAGATGGCACAATCGATCGCCGATGATTCCATTGATGGCCGCAATCGGGTGCCAGAGAATTTCCAGCACTACTTCAGACCCATTGAGTTCCGTACGGACCTCGTTCAGTTCTACCTGGCCCGTGACGAAATAGCGGCCATAGAGAAGGGCGAAAAAGAAGCGACCGCAGAGGAACTCGAGATCCGCAAGGCAGATCTGGAATACACCAAGAAGCGAATAAGAGAGCATGGCGGATCCACCGTGCGCGTCTTGAGAGACGAGCTCGAGGAAAAGCCCGCCCATCCCGACATAGACGAAAAAGCGGGAACCCCCTAAGCTGGAGGGATGCCCCTTCTTATTGCACTGCTCGCGATATTCTATTGCGAATGCGCCATTGCCGCCCGGGCCGTAAGCTTCCTGCGCTCCCACAACTTCCAGCTTTCGAGCGCGCTCTCGCTCCGTTCCTGGCTCGGCGTTCCCGAACTCAGCCGCGATGGCGACTACCAATTCAAAGCCATTTTCGCGCAGCACCCGGATGCCCGTGCCGTTTACGAAGACGGCAAATCGGAGGATCAAGCAAGGATCCAAAGGCGAGTGGAAAGCAGCTACGGCAAGCCTCTCGATGCGGAAGCCAAATTCGGCGGCGGCTTCGTCTTCCGCAAGGTCGAGCAAACGGTCTTCGTCAACGGAGGAGCCGCCATGATGGTGCAGGATCCGGTGATCCCGGAGCTGAGCGGGATTGTCTTTTACGATCTCACCCTCGGCACAGCCTATCCCGTGAATTTACCGTGGGCGATTCGCCTGAAACCGACGCTGCAATACGGCTGGAGGCGCGTGATGGACCGCAGCTTCACGGTGGGCCAGTTGCTCGGCAAAGAGCTCGATCTCAAGCTCAGGAATAATCCATATCAGTTCTACACGGAGCTCAACCTCGAGGCCGAACGCGCCTTCCAGCACTTCGTTTTGGGCGCGAGCGCCACTTCCCTGCCCGTGACCCACCATGACTACGCCTACTGGAAGACCGAGCTGACGATCCGCAGCCAGGACCTTCTGATTGGAAAGAACCTGAAGTTCCCCAAACGCCTGTACCTATGGACAGGCTTCTCTCCAGTATTCGGCGGACTCTATACCTGGAAACGCACCATCCGGGTGGGAACGAGCATCGCCTGGTTTTCCTTTTTCCGTACCGATCTTTTTCTGTTCGACAATTTCCGGCCCGCGGCCATCCTTTCCGCCCGGTGGAGTGTAGTGGATTTCGAGTTCTTCACGATGATGCGCTCCGAAGATGAGTACAAAAGATTCAACTCCCGGCAGTATGGCCTCTCGCTCGCCGCTCGATTCTAGGAATGCTAAATATTAGCTATACTTCCCCCCACCCGCCTGGTTTAACCTGAAGCTTAGCTAACCACTGGAAGGAGTACAGGGAGATGCAAGGCGCACAGCCTAGCGTACTGATCGTCGACGGAGACGCGGCTCAAAGAGCCTCGCTCGGCGACGAGCTGAAGAGATTCGGCTACCAGATTTCCCTCGCCCCGGACGGGCGGATCGCTTTTGAAAATTTCCCCGCCATGGCCTTCGACTGCATCTTCGCCGACACCGTGAAGTCGCAAGGCAACGGCCCCGAGATTATCGCCAAGCTCCAGGAAAAAAAGCTGCAGATTCCCGTGATCCTCACCTCCTCCGAGCCGGAGACGAACGCGGATCTTTGCAAAAGCCTGGGCGCTTCGGGCTTTCTCAAAAAACCGTTCGAGCCGAATAAGGCCGTGGAAACGATCCGCCAGCTTCACTCCACCGCTCTCTCGTTCACCTACTTCCTCAACATCCGGCGCACACTCACAGTGGCCTCCTGGGCGGGAGAGCTGCATGCCAGCCACGCCCCCCTTCTCCATCGCTGCCTGCAGGAGATTCTCACCTCGAACTCGAAGTACGTGATCCTGAATATGCAGGGATTCACCGGCTACGATGCTGTGCTTGCCGGCGATATCGTCAGCTTCCAGGAAAAAATCCGCAAGAAACCGATGTGGCTGGTGCTCAGCGGGCTCAGCCCCGATGTGCAGACGCGGCTGGCATCCAAGGGACTGATCAACGAATCGGAGATCATGAAAGACCTGCCGTCAGCCTTGCAGTACTTACTCTCGCTGGGGATGGGATGAAGGAGGGATCAAGATGAGCGTAGGAGCCCAAAGAAAAATCCTTCTCGTTACCAAAAAAGACCTTCTGATCGACGTGGTCACCGTCTTCCTGGAGGGCCTCATGCCCTGCGCGATCGAGGTGGCCGACTCCTCCCGCAAGGTGGAGAAGCTGTTCGAAAGCGGATCCTCCAAGATCGTGGACTTCGTTTTCGTGGAAGACGAAAAGATCCTGACGGCCGCCGGAAAAAAGGTCGGGGACTTCATGGTGCCGGCGATCGTCGTGAGCAACGACGGCGAGCGCAGCGATGGTGCGGGCCGAAGGATGATCTACCTCAAGAACCCGATCGACCTGAACCGCCTCGCCCAGGCCTTTCAGACCATCGCGGGAGCGAGCGGAGCGCCCAAGCGCGAATATTGCCCCGTACGCATGGAGATCCTTCTGCTATTCGGTAAGTCGCTCTCCTGCGACGTATTCCGCAAAGACACCAGCGGTGCCTACAGCAAGGTCTATGGTCCCGGCGACTCGATCACCATGGACGCAAACACCGCCAAACTGCTCGGCCCGGAGAACTGTTTCTTCCTGAAGTTCGACGACTTCGCCGGCTTCATGCGGAAGATGGCGGAGCAGATGCAAACGCTTTCCAGCCAGCCGGAAGCCACCTTTGATCTCGGCAACTCAGTGGAAGCCACTGCCGGCTTCCACGAGCTGCTGACAAACGCCGTGCCCGAACTGGGTTTCAGTTCTGAATTGCAGGAGGCCACCAAGGCAAGCATCGACCTCGCTGTGAAGTCCCTTCAGAGCAATCCGCGGCTTTCCGATCTGCTGAAGGCACTCACGGAGCTTGATTCGGCCTACCTCTCCTGGCACAGCACCACGTTGTGCTATATGGCCTGCCGTCTCTCGAGCCTGATGACCTGGGACTCAGCCAATACGCATTTCAAGCTCTCGCTCGCGGCCTATCTCCACGACGTGACGGTGAAAACCCCGGCGCTCGAACGGGTACGCACTGTCGAAGAGCTGAATGCCATGAAAGTGAAGGGTGAAGTGAAAGAGGAGTTCCGCGAACATCCCCACGTGGCGGCGGGACTGGCGCGCGAGATGAGCGATTTCCCCGGCGACGTGGACCATATCATCGCCCAGCACCACGAGCTGCCGAACGGCAAAGGATTTCCCTTGGGAATCACGCACACCAAGATCAGCCCGCTGGCGAGCCTCTTCATCATCGCCCACGATCTCACCGACGAGCTCTACGACAAAAAGAAGAAGTTCTCGCTCAAAGATTCCGTGGGTCGTCTGGAAAAGACCTACACCCAAGGATATTTCCGGCGCGTGATCGCCGCTCTCAAAGAGCAGGTGAGCAAAGAAGGCGCGGCTAGCTGAGCACTACTCCGGCCGGGAGAACTGCAGAGCATCGCAGCT